>CANJJP010000001.1 GCA_947474485.1 Bacteroidota bacterium
ATTGAGGTTTTGTTAAGTTATTATCAGAAAGATAATTAAAAAAAATAGAAAAAGGTATGGAAGGATTATTATTAAATTCCTCAACAAACAGAAGTTGTGTAAATAATTTCAATGAAAATATTTTAACCTCGGATGAAATATCAACCATCATATTAACTACTTTAGTTAGAGCAATTAAAATATTAGTAAAAGGCATCGCAATAAATACTTTATTGTCACTATCTTGAATTAATAATTCTTGTAATTGGTTATGAATAGAATTTTTTTGAATTTCTGGAAGATACTCAATTTCAGTATTAATTTCATCTTTTACCAATTTGGAATTAACTCCAGTAAATGATTCTAACATAAATAACCATGAGTTAAAAACATCAAACAAGGTTAATTGATTTTTAATGCGATATAATGAATTAATATTATTGGTAATAGAAATACCGTTATTTATGCCAATACTATTAAATTTTCCCTCTATCTTTAACAAAAAACTAAACAATTTTTGACCAGATTTAGTGTTTATTTTGTTTTCTAAAAGTACCTTTTCATAAATAGTAAGCCATTCAATTTTAATCTGATTTTTATTCCTCTCTAAAATAAAATGTAAATTTTGATCATTAATAACAATTTGAATTATTGATTTTCTAAAAATATCTAAAATTTGTTTTTCATTTAAATTTGCAGTTTTTATACTAACAATAACTTGTTTAACAATAGATTTTAAAAATATAATTGACAAGTTATTATCAAATAATAAAAATAAATAGTCTAAATCCTCTTTTAGTAATTTATCTATATCTTCAGATGAAAGTATAGCCTCAGGATCGTTATCACTAATTTTTTTTAATTCTAAAATTAAATCATCAATATAATCTGTGTTAAACTTTAGACCTTGCTTTAATCTTTTTTTAAAAAAAACGGGTTCTTTATTTAGCAAACTAATTAGTAAACTTTCTAAAATCGTCAATTCTTTAATTGTTGACCACCATGGTATTTCTCTATATAAAATAAAATAAATAACTATATCACAAATATTTTCATTAGATAAATTATAATTATTTGTCAAACTAAAACTTTCAGAATCTATAATATTAATAGCATCTACTGATGAATCTATTTTTTGATTCAAAGGTAAATTATTACTTAAATGATATGAAATTACAATCCGATAATCTACAATTTTTAGTTTAGTTGACTTTAACTGAATAAGTATAAAAATAAATCTTTCAAGAATTAATTTATAATAAATTTCTTTTTTCGTGCTACGATTTATAAATTCCAAATATAAATCATTTACCTTTTGATATAAATCCTCTAATTTTATTAATATTACTTGAATTGAATAATTTATCTCCGTTTCATTTAAAATTATATTTGCAAATATTTTTTCCTGTAAATCTACAAATTGATAATGTAATGTATTAAATGATAATTCCAATTCATCAATTGTTAAAATACTAATAAATGGGTTATTATCATCCTTATTTATAGATTCATCAAATTTAAATATGTGCGGTTTTTCAAATACAAAAATATTAGAAAGCTGATTATATCTAATTTCAATTTCATTAGTATTTTTTATAAAATAAAGTATTGTCTGATAATCAAAAACTTTTCTGTCTGAGTCCTTACTAATTAAAAGTATTTTAAAATCAACTAACCGTTTGATTAAACTATTTAAAGAAGAATGTAAATAATTTAACATAGACGCATTAATCTGATTGGAATTTGAATCTTCATCAATTAAAATAATTCTACTATAATAAATATGAAGGTTATTTAAATACTGCGTAGTTTCAATAAGCTTATTTATAATCCAAAGGTAATTATTTGAGCTAAATACAATTTTCTCGGAATTATACCCAGCAATTTCCTGAATACTATTTTCAAAAATAGCAAGATCATTTAATAATACGTCCTGATTTTGTTGCAAATCTTCAGTATACTTAACATCAATCTCAGAAATTAAAATGTCTTGCTTTGAGGAATCTAAAAGTTTAAAATCAAACAATAACTTTAAATCCTTATCTAAAATAGTATTATTTTCAGCAAAATTTAATTGTCTACTCCAACCATTAAATTTTAACTCATCTAAGTTTTTAAAAGGTTCAATAAGTAAAAAAAATGCATCAATTTTTTTTAAAAAACTATTAATAAATTCTTCTATTTTTCGTCTAACATCAGATTCATTTATATTATTTATTAATTTATAAATATTACTGGAAACTAAAATATCCTCTAAATTAAAATCCGCACTCCATTTAAAATTATGTTGTTTAAATGATTGTTCATTGAGTAGCTTTTTAAAAAAATCAGAAAATTCAACCTTTAAATCTTTTAATAAATTATCAATTTTAGAATAATCAATTTCATTTTCAACTAAAGAAATTAATGATTCCTTAATTCTATAAAACAATTCTGAATTATCAGAATTTTCAATAAATGAAATAAAATCTTTTCTACTCTTAAAATCGTTACAATCATATAACCATTCTAATAAATCATTTTTATTATTAAAATCTCTAAATAAATAAAACAAACTAATTAAAATTTTAACATCAGACTTATCATAAACAATCCAAATATCTGCAATATAATTAGCATAGTTAAATGAAGTACTATTATTTACAGCTGCATTATTAATAAACAATAATCTTTCTTTTATATTTCCTATTAAAACATTTTTATAATAATTAAACAAAATAGGATCATTCAAATTAATAAAGTAATCTATTAAAACATTTTTATTAGTATAATTAACTTGACTTTTTATCCACTGAACTAAATTATTTTTATCATTAAAAACATCAAACGATTTGTTGCTTGTAAAATTTAACAAAGAATTTGAATCCAATATATTTAATAAATTATTTATGTCTCGTTTAAAATTTTTAATATTTAAATTATATGAATTTTCAAAAATTAAATTGTTATTATAATTTACATAATTCTTTTTAAAAATGTCACTAAATGTATCGGTATTTGAAATAGAAATAATAATTTCTTGTTGTATTTTAATAATTTCAACTCCTGTATATAAAGCTAAATTGGATATTATTAAATTTAATTTTTCGTTTGTAATATTGGTGTTTATATAAAATTTTTCTTTTAAAAACACAGCCCTAATTACATCTTTAAAGTAATTTAAATTTTTATTTGTAATTTTTTGAAATATATTTTGAAATTCTTTATAAAAATCAAAGCTTTCATTTTCCTCAAGTAAATTTAAAATCCAACTTTGTTCACTCAAATTTTCTAACTGAATAAGTTTAATTATATGATTAAAATTCCCGCTTTTTAAAAACATTTTTAAATTATTTACAAAAGAGAAGGAATTCATTATTTTTTCTAAAATAAAAACTCCTAAAGCCCAATTTGAAGAGAAAACTTTTAAAGATGAATAATCCCCATTTATATATTTAAAAATAGCATCTTCATAATTACTTAAAATAGAATCAGGAAAATAGTTAATATTAGATTTTTCATCTTCAACATTTCTAATTTTATCTCTCAACAATAAATATTTATCTTCTAAACTTTCATTATAAGTAAAAATATAATCTAAATCAACTAATGTTAAATTTTCTTTTAATCTTAATTTTGAATAATTACTTTTTATAGTATTAAATGTCTTCCATAAAGGAATATTTAATTTTACTGAAATATTAACTAAAATGTCATTAATAAAATCTTTAAATGAAACTTGTTCTAATTTATTTTGATCAATTATATTGTAAATATATTGCTGTGTGATAATAGCTGCATTATATTCTAACATCAAATCGGTAAATAATAATTCCAGAATAGCTTCCAAAGTTTCAATAAAACCATTTTTTAAAAATGGAAATACTTTATTTAAAATATATTTAGATTCGGTCCAATTCAATTTATTTAAAAAAACTGAAGCTTGATTGATTTTAGAAATATTTGTACAAAAGTCAATAAATGCTTTTGGGTGTTTATTTTCAAAATTATGTAGTATTTTAAGTAATTCAGAATTATAATCCTCATTAAGATTAACTAAACCAAAAACTTTGTTATAAGCACTACCCCACCATGGCCAATCTCTAAATTCAATTATATAAAAAATTAAATCCAAAAAATATATAGAATCTAAATTTGAATCAGTATTCAGATTACTATCTATTTTGTAACTTAATAACTCTAATTCACTTTTACCATCCTCAATAATTAGTTTTATTGATCGATTTACATTTTCATCTAAATTATGATTAACCTTATTAAATGATTTAATAATAAAAGATTCGGGAACTTCTAGTATTTGATTTAATAATAAAGATGAAATAAATTGTCTTAAATCTTTTTTTAATCTTGATTCTCTAATAATTTCAAATATTGCTGCTATTTTTTCAGAAAATGAATCCTTTAATTCTTCAATTATTTTATTAAGTTGGAATTCCGAGAAATTTAAAAATATATTATCTAAAATGGTTTCACTTAAAACATTTTGTTTAAAAAGGTCAACCAATTTTAATTTATTTTTAATTATAAATGTTGTAATTAGATTTTCAAAATCACTTAAATTAATAGTATAGTTTAAAGCTGGAAATGAAGAGTGAGTTAAATAGTATATAATTAAGAAATCATTTTTAGAGAAACTACTTTCGTTAACATTTTCATTAATTTTTATTACATCTGCATTACTATTTAAATATATATCTGATTTAATAAATTCTGTAATTCTATTTTCAGAATTATTTAAATTAAAACTTGAAATATATTTTTCAAATACATATTTAAGCGATGAATCTTCTGATAAATATTCATCAATAAAATCATTAACAGATCTAATAAAACCATTTTGTGAAATAATTTCTTCAAAAGTTTTTCTTAAAATAAGTTTTGAAGAAATATTATTAGTGGCAATAGTTGAATGATGTAGTTTCTCAATAAAATTAATTAACTCATTTAATTTACTTTTTTCAGAAGAATTAACAAATTCCCTTAATAATAAAATCAAATCTTTAAAATCATATTGATTTATAAGGCGAATTATCCACTTATTATCAGTTTGTTTAAATAGAGTATTTTTTATTTCATAAATAAAAGCCTTTTCAGTAATATTTCCAAAATTTGTAATTGTGTTTGCCCACCATGGTAAATGTCCATTCGCTAAAAAAAATATTAAAATATCAATTTCGTTTTGGGATTCACTTTTAATAGATGAATTTACAGTATCAGTTTCATTATTATCTACCTTATCTGAATCAATATTTAATTGATTTTGAGCAAATTCTATTTGTTTTATTAATTGAGGTCGTAAATTATTTATTATAAGAGCGGTTAAATTTTCATTTAAATCATTTTTTTTAACTACACCTAAATCTATTTCAATATTAGAAATACTTATTGTTGAATTTATAGTGTTAAATTCATCAAAAAGTTGTTCAAGAGCTTTTGTTATAGAATTATTGAAAAATTTCGAAAACAAAACTTCATCTGATTGATAAGTTTCAGCATTAGAGTTTGAAATTTCAAATAATACTCTTTTAACTTTGTGAATATTAGCAGGCATTTTATGAAATAATGGTGCTCAAAAGTTTATCAAGTGATTTTGTCTTTAATAAAATATCAGTGGAATTTAAATTGTTATTATAATCTAAGTAGCTCTTTTCAAAATCAAGCATTGTATCAAAATCAAACCATTTAATATTAACCACCAAATGTGCAGGTAGTTCTTGATAAAAAAATTCCTCAACATATTTTTTAAATCCTTTTTTTTGAAATTTAGTTGGCCAACTAGGTAGAATAATTGTTACGATATATGAAAAAGGATTATTAACGTTACTAAAATAATCTTCGTATTTTGTTGTATAAGTATAATTCAATAAATTAGAATTATTAGAATCTAAATAATATTCTAATTTATCTATTGCCTCTGAACGGGAAGAATAATAACTTCTAGATAATAATTTACCATATTCACATTCAAAACTTATTCTGTATTCTTTTAAAGCTGATTCAATAATTTTAAAATTATTCAAATCCTTGCTCAAACCAATAAATTTCTTAATAAATAAATCACAATGATTTAGTGTATATAATCTTTCCGACATAAAAATAGATTTATTGTCAAACATTACGTTAAATCCATAACAAAGGAAATCAATATCAGGCCTTAAAGATAGATGATCTATTATTTTAAAGTTTTCTGAATTATTATCTATGTCAACTATTTTTTGATGAACAAATTTTCTAATATCATCCGAAAATTCATAGTCAATATTAACTTTTGAAATTAATTCCTTATTATTGAAGATTGAAACTTCATTTGCGCCAGTTTCAATTATGTTTTCAAGTTCAATCCCATTTTTTAAAAACACATTTAAAGGATTATTAATAGAATATATTTCAGCTTTAATAAGGCTACCAGAACTTAAATGTGCAATACTTGAAGTTATAGTTTCATTAGTAAACCCTTTTAAATTTAAATTTTTCCCTATCCATGCTTTTAATCCATTTATTTGAGGATAGAGAGAAGATTTTCCAGTTATATATCTTTCTGATGATAGTGTTGGAAAATTTTGCAATAAATCAATTTTATAATTTATTGCTTCAACTTGCAACATTTCAGAAAGTAGTTCAAATTTACTGGTATCAATTCCAAAACGAGCTAATAAGTGATCTAATACAGAATTTCGGCGATTCAAGTATTCTTCCTTTGTTTCAAATGAGTTTTGAATGTCTTTACTAAGTTGCGTTCTACTCTTATTTAAATAATTAGTCCATTCAGACTTTAAGTGTATTTTATCATTAAAATTATTATATTTTATGTAATAATCTTCGATAAAGTATTTATATAAATACTCAACGCCTGGTATATCATCAATTAATTGTGTAGCGGAAGTGGTTTCAATGTTTTCAGTAGAAAATAAATATTTTAAATGATCAAGTTGTGCTAAAAAATTAGCCATTATTTGATCATAAATCATCAAGTATCCTTTGAACTGTTTTGCCGCTGCAATAATCTCTGGGCCTGCTCCAGCACTTGGCCCTTTAAAGCCAATACCAAACGTATCAGGAAAATCATATTGAACACTATGATATTTAGATAGTTTTTTATTGGTTCCAACAGGCAAATCTAAAATATTTTGATTGTAGGATGATGAATTATTTAATTTTGGAGAAGACCATAATTCAATAAAAGATGGATTACTTTCAAAAATTAACGTGTTTTTGTAAAGAAACTTAAAATTTGAATTTTTGGTGTCAAGGCGAGGGGTATAACTTGATTTAATATCATAAATCCAATTAAATTCATTTTTATTATCATCCGAAATTTTTAAATTTCTAACAAAAGATACTCCCTGGATAGACATTGCCAAATTAATTAAATCAGAAACAAATATTCGTTTTCTAACTGTTTGATTTAGAAGTTGCTCATTTAGCAAAAAACCATTTTTTAATAGTGGGCCATCAAAAATAGTTTCCACACCAATGTTCTTTTCTAATAAATCATTGAGACTATTAAACTTAATTTCAGAAGAAAAATAATTTTGCGCATGTTGAATAAATTGTGCGCATATTTTTTTCGGATCAACGTCCTCAGACAACTCAACATCTAAAATAATACCAATTAAATCATATTCTAAAAAAGTTATTTTTTCAAAAACAACTCCTAATGGACAAACACTTTTAATAAATAAATGAATTTTTTTCTTAATATTATCTCTAGAAATATCATTATCAAAATCCGGATGAAGTTCTATTTCAATATCAAAAACACCTGGAATAACTTTTTCTGAATATGCAGGAATAAATTCCCCATTCTTTATTCCGTCAATATCTAAAATTAATCTTTTGAAATCAAAAAAAGACAATGGAGAAGTAGTTAAAATTTGATGTGCTGGAAAAAGAGAATTTTTTATTTTTTTACGTCCGGTTGTATTTAATATTGTGGCAATATCAAAATCTGAACGATAAGCTAAATCAGTTAAGGCGTAGCATAAAGTTTCTAAAATTGTTACACCCGGATCATGCGAATTATAATCTGTCCAATTATTGCCAGATAATAATTGTATTTTATTTAGCCCTTTATCTTTTAATTCAAAAAGATCAAAAGAATCATCTGCGTCATCGTTTTTTAATATTGATGGTGATTCTTTCATTTACTTTTTTTGTGAACTAATTTCAGAACTTTCCTTTGCTTGTAAGTGTATTTTTTCAATTAGTTTGTAAACACCAATAAATGGTTGATTTCCCAACAATTCTAAGATATTGTTAACTTCATCAATTGTTAATTCAAGTTGTATTAATTGTGCTACCTTTTTTTTTTGCATATTTTTAATAAAGTTTAGCTATATTATATTTTATTAAAATACCTTCTCCGTAATTACTTTTTGTTTTTATTTGTAATTGATAACTAAAGTAAGATCCAGCCCATCTAACATCCAGTTTATTTCTTGACCAGCCATAATAACCACATGTTTTAGTAATTGCATTTTTTGATTTACCATAAGTACTTACAGCTATTGCATGTAATATAGAGTGTGCTCCCTTTTTTCCAACAGTTGCTATAATTTCAAATGCTTGGTATTCGTTTAAATCAGACAATACATCATGCCATTCTCCGTCGGCAGGAATTTCACCAAATGCAAAATTACCTTTTCTACCCTCCATACCAATCATACCGGAGACATCTAACTTATAATCTGGTCTAGTAGAACCAATTCCTACATTGCCACCTTTTGCAATAAAAAGTCTGCTTCCACCATTAGGTTCAACAATATTAAAACCTTCATTTCCATCTTCAGTTTTTTGATTAATTGTCCATGTTGGATTTAAGTCATTAATGTTATCAAAAAAACGAAGAAGCTCCCTATTTGTTCCATCTGCTAGAATTTTAATTCCCTCACCTTTAGTTTTTATAATTCCATCATCAATTTTATTAACACTAGAATCAATAAAATCATGAAAATCCTGCTCAGTAGGAATATTACCTTTTAAAAAATAATTCTTAAGATTTGCCCTTGTCTTTTGCGCCATTTTAATCTTTTAAATACATAGTAAAAATATGTTTTTTTTCTAATATTACTTCAGTTTCGGGAAATAATTGAAAGGTTTTTTCCAATAAATCATAACCTAAACCTGCAGAACCTTTTGTTTCTGTATGTTTAATTAAAAAATCATTACCTATCATCATATCGTTAATACCTGGCTTATCAGTTGAATTTTCATCATTAAATGCTAATATTTTGTTTTCCCGATCAGGAATAAGAATAGAAATAGGTGAATTACCTTTAATAATTTGATCCGTATTTTGGGATAAAGATAAATTAATAATTTCATCATTTACTTTATGAAAAACTGAGAAATTAGTGATATAATCCACATAACTTTCTAATTCTATTTCATTTAACAACAAAGTTGATGGTATCATTCCACCTTGATTAATAATTTTATCACTTTTCCAAGGATCCAGAAAGGAAATAATCTTATCATTTAACCTTTTGAATCCCAATTTTTCATTATATCCATTTATAAACTTAACATTAAATTTTAAACTAATTTTTTCATATATCGGATTAACAACTGATATTTTCATACCAATCATTACTTTATGATTCAAGAATTCCTGTATTCGTAACAAATTTTCATTTGAAAAATATCTTTCATAAATTATCGCATCTTCGCTTTCAATTGGCACAACCACAACTAATATAGCTCCTGGTTTATATTCAAGATTAGCTCCTAAATGAGATAAACATTTTAAACTTTGAATTTCAGGAAATTCACCTAATAATAGGTTCTCAATATCATGAATTGAAATGGCACGAGATTTATGGCGTATCCTTTCACTTGTTCGTATTTGGAAATCAGTTTCATTTTCAGGTTTTTTACCTCCAAATGATTTGTAAGGTTGTTCAACTTTATCAACTTGTACTTGTGGAATTAACATTTCTGAAATAGAAAACTCAGGAATTGATGAAGAATCGTTTTTTAATTCCATTTCTCGAATTGCAATACCTGCATTTAAATGTATATTTTCAATACAATTTATAATATTTAGTTCAGTTAAATCAAATCTTAACCAAATACTATCTTCAACTATAAATGTTTTTGAGACACTTAAAGCTGGTAATTTTATCTGCAAAATACCCTCTCGCTGTAATTTGAAGGTAGAATCATATGTTATATTTTCTGAAGACAATGGAACCCACAATGAATCTTGTAAAACACTCATTGAAAATTCATTATGATTTAAAATATTTTTATTATTTATTTTAAATAATAAAGAAATTTCTTTTTCACTTAGTAAAGCATCGAAACCGATAAAAAAAGATCCTCCATTAGGAAAATAAGGCATTATTTTCCAATTTCCATGATTCAAATTTACTTCATGTCCAAATGGGAGTATCTTTTTTAAGCTAATTTTTTCACCCCACTGCGAAATTTCAATTTGAGATTTATATTCCAAAGATATACCTTTAAGAAGAGGCGTGTATGGTTCATTGATAATATTTGGAACACCTTTATTTTTGGAAGCTGTAAATGCATTCTTTTGAATTAGTTCTGAATATTGATCATGACCAAATGCAATTTCAGGATAACAAAGCTCCATTTTTATAAATCCGTCAGTTGAAGAAATATTATAATTTTGTAATGGGCCAGAAATTCGTGACTCATTTTTAAGACCAAGTGTTGAAACATCAAGTTCATTTATTCGTCTAATAGGACTTAGTATATTATCTTCAAGACTTTTATCAGAAGGTATACCAGTAAATAAATCTAAAACTTGTTTATTTTCTGTAGGAATCCAATTTTTATCTTTTAGAGAACTAATTGTAACTTTAAAAGAAGTATTATTTTCTATACCTGAATAATCTTTATAATAACCTTTAAAGCCATTTTCATCAAACGGCAAATTATTCCACTCTAAATTAATTATTAGATCTTTTAATGGTTTTAATAATAAATTTTTATGTCCAATATATAAAGTTGAACCAAGTTTTGGTCTAAAGCCAAATGGTTCAAATGGCATAGTATTTTCAAGAGTTCCAAAATCATTTTGTAAAATTAAATCTCTAATTCCAATCACTTCTATATTTAGCATCGCATGTGAAAAAGAAATATCACGAAAAATGGAATAATATTTAATTCCTTTACTACTTAAAACAAATTTCAAAACTGCTTCTTTCTGAATTTGCTCAGAATCAAGAGGAATAAGAGGCAACTGATGTTTATTTATAAGAATATCAAATCTTAATTTTAAAATACCAAAATCTTCATGAAAATAAATATTTAACGAATCTTCCTCTATTGGCAACATGCCATCTATTGAAGAATAATAAGCAAGCCAAGCATTCGAAATAAGCACATTAACATTATCTAAATCAAAAGAAAAAAAATGTTTTTCTATATTTTCTTTAAATTGTAATGATTCCTTTCTACTTAATGAAAAATCAAAAGTTATTCTCCTATCTCCTTCATCAAGAATCAAATACTCAGATAAAATCTCAAACCCAAATTCAAAAGTTTCCTTTTCAGGGAAATTAAATTCCACTAATTCAAAAATAGAGTTTGCTCTTTTCATAAAAGAGTTTTTCCAAGATTGTGCAGATATATTAACCCCCAGAATTTTAGAAATAAATCCTTCATGCATTAATACTGGTCTTTGTAAAATATAATTAGAATTTGATTCGCCATTATTAGATTCATAAATAAACTTAATTCCTTGATCTAAATAAGTACTTCCAGAATTAGAATTAGCAGAAAAAGTTAAAAAAACAGAATCAAAATTACCATTTATAGGTTTTAATTTTAATATATCTTTAAAATAATAATTTAAATGACGTTCAGAAATTGTGTTAATTTTTACCTGAATATTTTGATAGAGTTCGCAAAAAGTAATAAATAAAGCTATATGAGGCTTAACATTTCCTTCTTGTAATACTTCATTTTGTAAAAATAGTTGAGCATCTTCCTTAATATAATCAATATCATAAATAACTTTTGGTAATTTTTTTTCGATAACAAGATATATTGTTTCAATCAAATTATGATTTGAAAAATTTAAATTAGCTCCTTCAGAAAACCAAAATTTAGCAAATGAAATTTCAAAATTTTTGACTATGGGATTTTTCCAGTGATAAGATTCAATCAATAATTTATTAATTAATAATACGTCACTAAAAAAATGACTAAATCTACTAATAATAAATTTTATTAATCTATTTTGAAAATCTTTATGAGGAAAAATATTAGTTGTAATTTGTTCAATTTCTATAAAAATAGTGGTTGACATAATCACTAGTTTTTTTAAAACTTCTATTTTTGAATTTTCAGTTTTACTTTTTTCAAATAAATTATGAAGTTCAGCAAATTCATTATTCCATTTTTCAGTATTTAATGACTGAAGCAAAAATAATGAAATAGTAGAATCTTCTCTGAAAAACGAAGACCAATCACCATCTGGTTGATCATTTTCATTAAAAAATGAAATTAGTTTACCATATTCAATTGCAAATTTTGCAAAATCTGATAATGTTTTTTGATCAACTTTAAAATAATTTGGATTCAGTTTTTTTTTATATCGATTACTTTGATCAATCCATTTTACTTGTGATATTATATTTCTATCTTGACAAAAACCGATCATGAAAATTAAAGCTCTGTACCCTCTTTCAAATAATAAGGAAAAACCATATTATATCTACTATTATAATTCTTAATTAAATATGCAATATAAATATATATAATTCCGTCGTCTGTTGAAAGCTCAAATTTAATATTTTCGACTAAGATTCGAGCTTCAAATAAAACAATAGCATTATTTATCGTATCTGATAAACTAGATTTTAATGAATTAGTAAAAGGTTCAAATAACAATGGCGAAAGATCACATCCATAATTTTGATCATATATTCTCTCTCCTGGCAATGTTGTTAAAAGAATTTTAATACTCTCAATAATATCATCATTTCCTTCTCTTAACTCAACTCCCTTAATTGTTTTATTAAATACAGGTGGAAAAGACCATCCCTTACCTATAAAATCAAAATTAATATTTTCTTTTTCTGAACTCAAATTAACCTCCTATTTGAACTGTTGGACATCCAGCTAAAATTGTTCCACCATGTGCAGTTTTATCTCCCATTCGAGCTGCCGGTTTTCCACCTATCATTACTGTTGCAGATCCTTTTATTATTGAATCTGGTGGGCCTACACAAACACAAGGGCAACCTACTACTGCTGCTGGCAAATTTCCAATTAAAACTGTTGGAGGTCCACCAGGTAAAATTGGACCTCCCACATGCGGTATCTGGACAGGACCTGCAGGCGTAGTCATTGGACATTGATGAAAATCGGTAACTCTTGCAGCTGCTGGCATAATATTTGAAATTAATTAATTTTTACTAAAGACCCTTTTATTTCAGCAATAGCACTTGTTTTTAGAGCAATTCCGCCGTTTCCAGAAACCTCAAATTTCATTTTTGCCGTTGATTTAATATTTCCGCCTTCAATATTTACATCACCAGAGGAGCTTGAAATAGTAATTTTTTTTGCTGCATTTAATTTTAGCTCTCCTGCTGAATCTATTGTAATATCAGCTTTCGACATTTTTATAATATTACCATGTTGATCTTTCAAAAGAATTTCTTTCTTTTTATCATCTATTGTAATTGAATTGTCACCTGGGGTTTTTATCGTAATAACTTTATCTACATCATTTAATTCTATTCTTAAATTATTTTTTGTAACTATAGCTTTTATATCGACTTTATCTGTTGGTGGCTTAATTACTGGAGGAGTAGCTTTACTAAACATTGAACCTAAAATAACTGGATTTCGAGGATCATCATTTAAAAATCCAACAAGAACTTCATCATCAACTTCCGGCCAGAAAAAATTACCTCTTGATGTTCCTGCGTAGTCAAATAACATTCTAGCCCAAAATACTTCTGTAGTTTTAAACATAGGTAATTTAATTTTTACTCTGTGTTGTCCTGCGGGGTCTGTGGCATATGCAAGCACTTTACCTACTTGCAAACCACTAACTCCTGGCAGCAGGCCTGCTGCAGGAGGGGCATTAATATTAAAATTTTCAGAATGCCAATTTGAATCTAATCCAAAACTTAAAAAAGTAAACCAACCAGAAGAAGAAAACTCTTGTTTTATTCCTGTAATTACTACTTTACCTGAAAATTTTGTTCCAACTCCTGCTAAAGTTACAACATCTCCTAAATTAAGACTATTATCTCCTCTAATTTTAAAAGATCCCTTTACCTTGCTATGCGCTGCTTTTTCTAAAACAGCTTTACTCCAACCGTCAATTTCGGCTTTTACTAAACCACCACCATGAAATAGAGACACTTTTGTGGGCGATGTAATAGTATTTAAATCTTCAACAGTAATTCCTGTATTCTCAAGTTGACTAAAAATAGATGTGGTAGCTTTTGTTGATTTTAAAACTTCTTGAGTGTCATCTTTCCAAGTTGAAGCCTCAGCTGATTTAATTTGAGATATCGAATCAGATTCCATTTCAAAATCAAAAAGATCTTTACCAAATTTAAATGTTGCTTTAGAAGCAAGAGTTGAAAGCGGATTATCAATTATTATTTTTCCATAGGAGGCTCCTGGTTTTTGAATTAATACCATTTTACCATTTAATTCTGCACGAGTTAAAATAAAATCCCAATCGGTTGAGTAAAATTGAGTAATTGAATTTTGTGAAATATAAGGTGTTCCCTTTAAAGTAACCCTTGAACTAAATGAGTATTCTGTGAAAATGGTAGAAAAATTTGCATTGTCTGCTATCGCAGCAGATCCATCACCAAATACTCTATTTTTTTTTGCAATAGTCATTTTTATTACAGGATCCTTGCACTCAATACAAGTGTATGATTTTTGTCCTGATAATTTAACGCTATGCTTTACAATAATTCCTTTAAAAACTTTTTCATTAATTCCATTATAACCCATTGAAATTGTTATTTCAGCTCCTGAATCAATATCACTTGAAGAACTTAAAATGAAATTAGCTGTTGCTGGGTCACCATCAAGAAATGTAACAGTTGCATAAGGTATTTTATTTGCCCTATACACTGTACTAATTGAATAGCAAGATTTATTAACACCTGGCTCAAAGTTTTTAGAACCAATTGTAACTTTATATGATAATCTTCCGGTTTTGTCAACTCCTGCCATTAATACTATTATTGAAGAGGTGGAAAATATATTTTTTTACCATGTTCGATTCCGCGAAAAGAATCTAAATTATTTGCCTTTGCTAATTGAAAAACATAGGCAGGAGAGCCATATATTTTTGAGGAAATATTAGTGAGGTGATCTCCTTCATTTATTGTAATAAGATGTGTAATATCTGGTGATTGTTGATCAGTTGCTGCGGCTTGAACAGCAGCAGTTGGTAATTCCTTAAAACTCAAAGAAACTTCGGCATATAAAGGCTCGCCATCTAAATCAAAACCATTATATGTTAAACTAAAATTTGTACACACTCCAAGAAATCCTATCGAGCCAAATTCAACTTTTATTTTAAAAGGTTCGTGTTTATCACCTACTACACCAATTAACTTTTTTCTTAAAGCTTTAACTTTTTTAACAACTGTGGGTTGCTCAGATTCTGAATCATCATAAATAAGAACGAATTTCCAAGAAGGCGCATTACTTCCAGTATATTTTGTATTAGTTTGATTTTCGCCCTCTCCAATTGCCTTACTACCTTCTTGATAATTAACTGCAGCATCATGAGAAATTAAATTAGGATTATATTGAGCTGATAATGAATTACCTGAGGAGTCAGTAAATTTTATAAATGTGTCCATTGAAAAAATAGTTATTATTAACGTTCATTTTGTCTTTTAAAGCCATCACTAATTAATTGAATACACTGTTCAATTATTTCTGATTTTTGCCTTGTAAACTGTTTTTCAATTTCAATTTTTAAATCATTTGATAACGATAAATTACTACTAGAAGTTTCATTTTCTAATGTAGTCTTAATAACTAACTCTTTTATTTCAATTGCCATCTTTTCAAATTATTAGTTTCTAGCAAATCTATTTGTTTTAATATCAGCAATAGTTTTTGATTTAGACATGTCAACTCTTCGAAAGAATTCATAACGAAAAGTTATTTTTTCCATCAAAAATGCATTTGTCTCAGCTTCAAAACCGGTAGTTTCCCAACTTATAGGATATGCATTAATAAAAAACCATGAAAAAATTGGTAAATGATCATGATTTAAAACTGTTACAACAATCGGAATTTTTATTTTTTCTTTTTTATCTCGTTGGTCAGTTAACCAATAATATAACCGAGAATCTACATTCATTGCACGCTCTAAAACTAAATCGGAAAATTTAGATCCTAAAATTAAATTTGCTTGATCGCCCTTTTTTGACGCACCGATATTTGTCTGTTTAAATTCCTGTTTATAATCTAAACCACTTACTTTTTTAAATCCAATATCTTTAATATATTTATTATCAACACAAAAATCTACTCTAAAATGATAACCTGTAATTAAGTTATTAATATCAAAACCATCAGCATTATTAACAGTTTTTATTTTATTATTAGATTTTTTTGACAATTTTAATAAAATTTAAAATAAAAAATGTGAACCAATAATTTTGGTTCACATTTTATAATAAAATATATTTATTCAATAGTAATACCTTCGCAAACAACATCAATACTTTCAATAGCAACTTCTGATTTATCTGCGCTCAATGTTGGACTACTGATTTTTTTTGGCCAAGCATTAATCAACTTCCATGTCATAATTGGTCCACCTGCTTCATCTTTTAATATAACTGTAACATCTTTTCGGGAAGCATTGTTACCTTTATGAGCATCTAACCAAGTATAAAATTGTTTATCATCCTTAAATAAACCTTTTTTAATGGAGATATCTCCATATTTTTTTAAACCAGACATTTTTTGTTTTGAGAAGGTAGAACTTGCGCCATCTCTATATTCAATCATATCTACTTCAATATTCAATCCTGACACTTCAGAACAGTTAATAATAGTACCACCTAAATCTACAGTAAAATGGAAGGTTGGCAATGGATAAGCTAATTCAGCCATAATGATATTTTTTTAATTTGTTATTAATTAATTATTAAGATTCTTGTAATTTGTGAGAGAATTTTAAAACAATAAATTCTGCCGGACGAACTGCTGCCATTCCAATTTCCACATTCATTCTTCCTTCTAAAATATCAACAGCTGACATGGTACTGCCAATTCCAACATTTACAAAAAATGCTTGGTCAGGCGAAGAACCAGCCAAAGCGCCTGCTTGCCATAAATTAGTTAAATAATTTTCAATCATTGCTTTTACTCTAATCCAAGTAATTGCATCATTAGCCTCAAATACAGCCCAATTTGTGCTTAATCTTACAGACTTTTCAACCATATTGAAAAAGCGACGAACAGAAATATATCTCCATTCATTATCGTTACCTGCTAAAGTTCTTGCACCCCAAACTAAAGTACCTTTACCAGTAAATGCGCGAATTGCATTAACAGATTTACCTGCATTAACATCTACATTAAGATCTTCTTGTTGATCATTATCAATTTTTACCCATGGGCTTGAAACTGAAGATAAACTAACATTAGCTGGTGCTTTCCATACTCCTCTATTTCCATCAACTTGAGCATAAATTCCAGCCATTGCTCCACTCGGTGGTAATAATGAAGCCTTTTTTTGAACTTCGTTTACTATACTTTTATATAAAATATTTGTTTCGTAAACTGCTTTATCAAAATTATCTTTAATAGAACGAGTATCAGCCTTTATAGAAAGAAGCACATTAACCATTGATTCAAATATTGATTTTAATGCAGCTCTACCTTTATTTATTAATTCAGATTCACTTAAATCCTTATATTTTGATGATACTTCAACTTCTCCTAATTCAAACTCTAAAAAATCTTTAGTAACATCAATTACTCCCAAATCAGCATCTAAACTAATATTCGTTAGACTACGAGCAACAATTGCTAATGCAGAGCTATAAGATAATTTTTGACGTAATTCATTATCTATTAAGATATTTGAAAGTCCAGTTGCCTTTAATTTAAAAACACTTTCAATTAAAGATTTAATAGTTGTAGCATAAAAAGTTAATTCTTCTTTTTTTCCACGAATAGCCTCGTCAACTTTAAAAAATGTATCATTTAATGATTTTCCACTTGCAATTGGATCTAAAACATATTCATTAACTATTTTATAATCATTTAAAGCTTCTTTAACATTAATAATTGAAGTGGGATCTTCAACTAAATCAGCCATGTTAATATCAGCACCATCTTTATCTTTCAAATTAATATGCTCAAAACCAAAATTATTTGATAAAGTAGTTTCAATCCAAGGATAGTAAGTAGCACCATATTTTAAATGATTTACACCTATTCCATTTCTAAAATCTAAAATAATATCTTCATCTTTTCTATCAATAAAACCGTTGTAGATATCTAAAATAGCTACTCTATCTTGCAATTTATTACATTGCATTAACATAGCTTGTTGTAAACTATAAGCTTGATCTTTCTTTTTTAATAACATTGCATCAGGGCAAAGTAAAATAGTTGGATGATCTTCTTTTTCAAGAGCAGATAAACCATAACTTAATTTATCTAAAGTGATTTCATCATCATAGCTACCAACTGAAACAATGTAGCATTGACCACCTCCGTTTGCAAAATACATCCTTACATTATCATATAAGAAAAATCGTTTTTCAAAATCAATTTCTCCAACACTAGAATCTGGATTTAATGAAACATTAATTTTTCCATAATCAGCTGCATGTCCAAACATTGAATGAAAATCCAATATTGACGTAAGATGAGTTGGTACATTAATGATACTTTTTCCATTTTTTACTGCTTTTTCGGTATAACCTATAAATGCAGGAACAGCAGTTGGTACTTGCCCAACCGAAGGAGGAAGTGTTGAAATTTCTTCAACATAAACACCAGGAGTTTTGTAATTTGCCATAATATATTTCTGTTTTTTAAAGTAAATTTAAATTAAAGTTTTTTATAAAGGAAATTCAAATTAAATAAAGTAACAAATTTATCTATGATAAACTTATTAAAAAATTATGAACTAATTATTTTATTTGTTAATAACAAAATTATATTGTCAAGAAGGCGTCTAAAACTAATTCCTTTTTATCTGTACTTAAAAATCGAGCATTTTCAATTTCAGGATTTGGAAGATGGTTTTTTAAATTAATATCTTTATTATATAGACTTAAACTTGATATAGATTTTTCAGAGAGTTTAATGGGTTGTGAAGAAAGAAAAACCGAAATATTATTGTTGCTTTTATTTTCTATTTTACTAAATTCATAAATTTCATTTTCATCAATTATGTTCAAATCTGCATAGGTATTATATTTACTTTGAATATTATATCGCCATTGATAAAATCCTGTTGGAATCAAAATCTCTTTATTAAGTAAAAATGGATTAATTGATAAAATTAAAACTGCATCCAAACCAGAACAATTTGAACATTTAAAAAATGAAAATCCGTTAATTTTATACAAACCCGTATTTAAATTTTCAAACCAATTTGGATCATTTAAATCAGAAGTATAAACCAAGACATCACTATTGTTTTTAATTGTAAAAAAAATATCTTCAGTAAATAAGTTAGAATTCCAAATTGGAATAACACAATCAGAATTTACAATAAGATTATCATTTCCAGTTAAATTAAACAATAATTTATTTTTTCTTAAATCATAATTGAAACCTGATCGCAATTGAAAATATTTATCATTAAACTTTATGCCGAAAAAAAAGTTTTTATCAATTTCAGAAATGTTAGATTGTATTAGAGCAGAATTCTGAGATGAATCCATTTCTTGTAATAAAAATATATTATTATTTTTTACTTTGAATAAAATTCTATAATTTTTAAAATAATTAATTGTTTCTTCGAAAGGATGAAAAGTTACGTTTTTTAATTCTTTGTCAGAAAAATAATCATGTTTAATTGATAAAGAAGTAATAGTTTTATAATATGTTTTCATAGTTATTCATAATTACGATCAACATTACTTACATCAATAATATCAGGAGCCAACATGTTTTCATCAATTTTTAATATCCTAACTTTATATAAAATAGAAGGCATGTATTTTGCACCTAAGGTACTCCATAAATTACTTTGTTCCTGAATTGACTGATTAAAAATCTCAAATGTCAATTTATCAATACCATTTCCTAAGTTAGACGTGTTTTGTTTATTAAAAGTATGTTTATTTTGAAAAAAAGAAATAACAGCTGTTAAAAATTTTAACGCATCCAAATTCAACTTTTCATTAAAAGATGCAGAAAATAATAAAAATACATTTAGATAAACAGGTTTAGAATATGTTTGATTAATACTATTTACTATCTTTTCTTCCTGAATTAATACTAAAGATAAAATAAGCCTATTCTCATCTTTAACAGATGGAGAACCATCTTGATTTACAAGGTTAGAAATTATTACTCGATCTTCTTTTATACCAAACTTTAATCTAAAAAATTCATTTAATTCACTCGCAACAACTTTTACAACTAAATCAATCATTCTTAAAATAAATTTAAAGCCCAAACCACCAAACGAGAAATATAAACACCTATAAAACTAATAAATGATAAGAAATAAATAAAATTCAAATTTGAATTTAAAAAATGAAGTATAATATCATTTTTAACTAAAGGCAAAGCTATAACAAAAAGTTCAAAAAATAAATATCCCATCAAAAAACCAATTGCTATAGATGCAAAAAACCATATAACTTCTTTAGCTATTTTCTTTTTTTTATATAGAATTAAAGGATTTGAAAATTTGTCATATATTTTTGATTGACCTTCAAAAGTTAATCTCGTTGCTTTTCTAAATAAATCAGCTTCAGATTTTCTTTCAATATTTTTAAAAAGCTCCTGAACTACCATATTCTTTTTAACCAAAAATATTATTTTTATTAACATATAATTCATATAGTTATTAACAATAATTGTTACATATGTATTGTATAAGCCTCAAATTTATGCTAAGAAATTAAAGAGATCATCATAAAAATTGTATTTAAAAAAGAAATTAAGTCAAATTATAAAATGCATATTAGATAATAGTCAATTAAATTAATTCTTAATTTAATTTAGATTATTCAAGAATATAATGGATTAAAATAGATGAAAAAACAATTTAAAAGGCAGCGAAAAGTTTAAATAATAATCTACTCCCAAAATTAATAAATAGTTATTCCAATATAAAAAAGTTAATTGATTTTTTATCTAATACTTAGTAAATCTGTTTTCCTTTTCCTTTACATGATGGGCAAAGTTTACTTCCACCATGAATGCCACCTTTTGGAATAAATCCGCTTCCACCGCAAAATTCACATTTTGCTGCTTTTGAATAAGATTCATTTACTCTTTCTCCACTAGCTCCTCCACATATACCACAGAATCCACCTTGGTAGTGCCCCATACATCTTGAACATTTTTGACCATCAGAACTTCGGGATTTTTCTTGTTTCTCAACTTGATAATTTCCGTCAATATATATTTCTCTTCCATATAATAATCCCCCTCCTTTAGCCCACTCCAATTGTTCGCCATGTTTTTTTCCGTTTTTGAAATTGTAAACGAAATGAGGGACTCCTTCTGTATAATAATCAATTTGTTCACCATTCAATTCGCCATTTGAATAGTTCCGTTTGCTCCTTTTTTTACCAGAAGAAAAATAGCTAATTACTTCGCCTTCCATGACACCATTGACATAAGTTACTTTTGAGCAAATGCTTCCATCACTATAATAATTGTATTGCAGACCTTCTTGATTTCCATTCACATAAAACTCTCTTGCTTCTAATTTACAATTTATATCAAAAATTAATCTTTCTCCTTCCAAATATCCATCAACCATTTTTTCCTTGATTCGTAATTCTCCACTCCAGCAAAAAGAAGAATCATAACCATGTCCATTTGCATAACTTCCTTTACTCATAACCTTTCCATTAGGAAAGTACCTCTTATAATCATAAGTCTCTACGTGTCCATCTTCATAACTATTCATTTCCTCAACTCCAGCAATTGTAGATTTACTAAATAAGGAATCTGGCAAAGAATCAGGCGATGTTTCACCTAAATCAAAACATTGAATCACAATAAAATATGAAGCAGAATCTTTTGGGTAGTAATATTTCCACATACCTATTTTTTCTTTATTATACATTTTGCCTTGCTCCAAAACGGGCCAGCCAGTGCCATAGTAATCTGGTGTAACTCTAGAAACATAATTGGTATCATTTATGTTTTTTTTAATAACCAAGCTATCTGTAATTTTTTCACTTGCTTCATTATTTGCCTGTTTTTTATTTGTTGAATTGCAAGCAAATAATAAAATAATGGCGAAAAAAATAATTGATGTTTTAATGACAATTTTCATTCTTAATATTATAATTTAAATTTACTAATATGTTATATCTATATTGAATAAAGAAATATACTAAAAATATTAATAGGGTATACATTGCACCATATTATTAATAGAAATGTATTACTCCTAAAAATTGAATATACTGAAGATGATAATTAATTGTAAACAAATTTCAATTCTCAAGCATTTCCAACAATAAATTATTTTTGCCCCAAATTTTATTTAATTCAATCTTTTTGAAGATTTAAAGAAACTTGTTTTATCACAATCAAAACAAACAACACCAACAATCAGTGAAAAAACCATTGATGAAATAGACAACTGGATACTGTTAAGACATGCTTATGCAAAACTTGGTATATCTAGAGCCCAATGGTATAGTAAATATCAAAAAATAATTAAGCATAGAACTTATGCTGGAACAACATGGGTATATGCACCATCAATATTGGAATTTTTTAAATCCAATAATATCAATTGAAATGAAAGCAATTGACACAAATTTAAGGTGAGCCATTAGGTCACCTTTTTTTTGTTTAAAACAAAACACGTAGAAGCCTTATTAATAAAGAGATTCAAAGGTAATAAACAATTACTGGTTTAAAAGTTACTCAAATGTTACTGTGTGAAAATAAAAAAACCGCTGAACTTGTTGGTATCAGCAGTTTTTATCTACTTCTAGAGTAGCCCGTACGGGAATCGAACCCGTGTTTCATCCGTGAAAGGGACGTGTCCTAACCCCTAGACGAACGGGCCATTTATTCATCTCCAATGCTAAAAGCGTAGGCCATTGAATTAATGGAGTGCAAATTTAGGATTATTTTCTTTATTACAAAAAAATATTTCGAAAAATCACAAAAATCTTTTTACCCTATATTTCTCAACTACTTTTACAACTGTAGTTTGTAGTAAAAAAGCCATAATTAAGGAGCATAAAACCACTGTATATCCGTAAAAATTAATGTATTGAGTATTTGAAAAAAAATAAGCTCTTAGTACACTTATAACTATATGATGGCTGATATACAATGAAAAAGATAATTCGCCAATATAGCGGTCGATTGCGCTATTTTTAAAGGAAATAAACAAATAAGGTAGTGAACATAGCACTAATATATAAAAAATACTATTACGAAGATTTTCTTCTATTTTAATCTCATCAATTACAAATACACCCAAAACGCATAAAAACAATAAAACATAGCCTATAATTGGTGAAATGGATTTATTTTGAATATGCTTATAAAATAGATAAGCCAAACTCCCTGCTATAAAAAAGGCTAATTCAAAAGGAAAGAACCGATACGTCCATGGATCAAAACATAAATAATAATAATGGTCGAAAAACACTTTAGCGCTTATTCCTATAATGACTAATAGTAATTGCCATTTGTATTTTTTTGTAACTAAAAAAGGCGCTATCAAATAGAACATAAATTCTACACTAATAGACCATGCTTGCGGCACTAATAAATACTGAAAGCCTGTGTGTTTATAAGACAATACATTATACGTTAATATAGGTTGGCAAAATTCATCTAACCTCAAAAAATAAAGGACATCCTGTCCTAAAACAAAAATATTTTCAAAAACAAAATAAAAAATGGTAAATCCAGATAAACAGTTGTAATTACTTATATATCTAGATAAATAAAAGGGTTTATTAAAAGTAAAATACCCAATAACAGAAAGTAAAAGCGCAGCCAACAAAACCACCCAGTAAACCGGGAAAATACGATAAAACCGACTTAATATAAACTTTTTGTAGCTCCCTACGCCAACATATTTTTCATTTAAAATAAGAGCCATATAAAAACCGGAAATCATATAAAAAGATTCCACAGCTACTTGCCCTCCACACATATGAAGTCCGAAAATTTTAAACGAGTGGTAAACTACCACGGCTAAAGCTAATATCGTTCTTAAAATTCCCATTTTACTATGTTCGCTTATTATAAATATTAAGAGTTTCGGTTACACTAAGATAAATTTTAATCATACCTATTCTATTTTTTATAGATTTTTCAAACATACAAATAAAAAAGACCGACAACTATTGTTATCGGTCTTTAATTAAAACATAAGTGATTACTAGTCGACTTTATCCATTACTTTTTTA
>CANJJP010000002.1 GCA_947474485.1 Bacteroidota bacterium
AATTATCAGGTAATCCTGTTTTATTTTCTGCTTTTGCTTCTTGTTTTTGAACAGTTTCAAACTTGCCCTGTAGAGGTTCCTCTTCTTCAACTAATTGCGCAGTATCAAATTTGCCCTGCAGAGGTTCTTCTTCTTCAACTAATTGCGCAGTATCAAATTTTCCCTGAAGAGGTTCTTCTTCCTCTACCATTTGCACAGGAGCAAACTTGCCTTGCAATGGTTCTTCTTCTTCAACTTTTTGTACAGGAGCAAACTTGCCTTGCAATGGTTCTTCTTCTTCAACTTTTTGTACAACGCTAATTTCTTTTAATTGTGCGGTTGATGCAGCTGGTAAACTTTTACCATTTTGCTTATTTTGTAATAAGCTATTAGCTATTGAATGTGAACCAGTATTGGTTTCTTTTTTATTTTCTTTCAATTTTAAAGTTTTTTAATTAAAAAAAAGAAGATTACAGTATACAAGATATTAAAATAAACATATTAAATAAAAAATTAAAAAATTAGTTATAAACAAGCTTTTATAAAAACTCGCCACAATAAATATTAATTAATTCTTGAGCATTAGAATTTCCGTTTTTTAAGGCATTTTGTAAATCAAGGCAACCATCAGCACTTTGCTCTAATGAAATCATAATTTTTCCTCGTTGAAAAAGAGCTTCAGCATTTGCAGGATCCAACTCAATAGCTTTTGAAATATCTGCTAATGCATCAATTTCTTTTTCCATTTCCATGAGGTTTTTTCCTCTTGCTAAATAAGATAATACAAGCGCTTTTGAAGCAGCCTTATCCATTATTTTTGTTTGTGATTTAAATAATTCTAAACAAACAATAGCGCTATCAATATAAACTGGGTTATTTCCACTTTTTAAATAAACTAATCCTAGTTGCCTATAGCTCAGCGGATTAAGACCGCCCATTTCAATGTATTTTGCAAGGTCACATTTGCAAGCGGTTAAATTTTCAAGTTGATAATTTGCAATGCCTCTGCCTAAATACAAGCCAACAGAGTCGGGCATTAAAAACAATGAATTTGTAAAATAATGCACAGCTTCGCGGTTATATCCTAAATAAAAATAACAATTGGCATACATTAAATCGGCTTTAATTGTAGTGTCCAATTTGCAAGCAATATCAATGCATTTAAGAGCTTCGGCATATTTTTTTATTTTTAATAGGCAAATTCCTTTATTGTATATTGCACTAGCAAAATCAGGTTTTAACTTAAGCGCTTCATTAAAATCAACAAAAGCTAATTTATATTGTCCTAGCTGCATTTGACATTCGCCTCGGTTATGCCACGCTTGATACATTTTTGGTTTTGCAATAATTGCAGAGGAATAATCTGCAATGGCACCATTAAAATCTAAAGCAATCCTTTTTTCATCGCCGGATTCCACATATTGCTTTGGCGAAGTACCACATGATACTAATAGCAGATATAAAAGCCAAAATATAAGAAAAAAAATGATTCGCAAGGTTAATAGTATTAAAAGGTGGTTTTTTTGTAAAAATATAAAAATAATTTAATTATATAAAAGCATCTAAATTTGTTATTTTAGCAATCCTAAATTTTAACTACTTAAGTTTAGGTTTTTTATGGTTAAAAAAATGCATATAGTTTTATTTTTACTATTCCAAATTGTTTTTGGATTATCTATGCATGGCATTACAGTTCAAGAAAAATCAGCAATAACATCCACAATTACTGCTACAAATGATACATCTAAGGTAAAAAAAAATAAAAAAATAAAAGTTCCAAAAATTGAGGTTCCAAAAATCACAAAGCCTGAAATTCCAAAAGCTCCTATAATAACAAAGCCCGAAATTCCAAAAGCTCCAAAAATTTCAATTCCCGAAAAACCAAATTTAAAAAAGCTCGAAATTCCAAAAGCTCCAAAAATTGAGGTACCAAAGGTAGCAGGTGTTGATATTTCAAAAACATCAGGCGGTGTTTTTTCTAGAGATTCGCTTAAATCATTTTATAAGGATTTTAAATCTTTGTTGACAAAACATAAATTTAGAAAACCATCGTTAAAATCTCAAATTTTTAGTTTAAAAGATACAATTCGTGCAAGGATAGATAGCATGAAAGCATTAAAACTAAAGTTGGAAGCATTTAAAGTAAATGAAAAACTTTTAGGAGATGTAATAAAACGACTTTCACCATCTTTAAACGGCCCATTAATTGAATGGAGTTTGCACGCGATTGAAGAATCTAAATATTTAAATTTATATGATAGTAAAAGATATTATAAAACTGAGGTACAATGGGCTGAATATTCAGGAAGGGATAAAGATGATGATAGTACAAGGTTTGATAGATATATAGGTGATAAAACTATATATGGTTTTCACCCTTTTTGGTTAGGGCAGTATTATTATAATTATAATTTTGAATTGTATGATCGTGTAGCGTATTTCGGCTACTCTGTTTCGCCTGAAACTGGTGAGTCTGCAACTCTTTTTCCTGCCCATAGTTTTATAAATTCACAAATTGTAAAAAAAGCAAATAAACAATCAAAAGGAAATTGTAAAGTTGATTTATGTGTTTCAAGTTACGGTTTACAAAAAAACATTCAATTGTTTTCGCAAGATTGGGAAAATAAGATTAATAAATTGGTTTATGATGTTACAAATCTTGTTGTTTCTGCCAAAGGTGATGGTATTTGTTTGGATTTTCAGCAAGTTCCAGATTCGGATGCTTTCAAATTCATTAAAATGGTTAAGTTATTTAGGGAAAAATTTGATAGGATTGATCCTGAAAGATATCAGATATCTATAGTACTTCCTTCATATAGCCAATATTTTCCTTATAATGTTTCAAGTAAAGATTTTGCTGATTTAAATAAATATGCTGATAGATTTATAGTAATGGGTTATAGTTCATTTTCAGGTTTATACAATCCTGAAAAAGATAGTTTGGCTGTTGGAACAACTCATGATGCACTTTGGAATGTTTTATTAATTGATGATGGTTTAAATCACTATGCCTCATTATTGCAAGATCTGGATAATAAAGCAGTATCGTCTGAAAGAATGATAGAAGAGAAATTATTACTTTCCCTTCCAACTAACGAAATAAAGCTTTTTGGTGATGATTCTATAAAAATATTGAAATATTCTGATTTAAAATTATTAAAACTAGATGAGGGTTTTTTACCAGCATTTCAGGAAAAATTAGCATATGCTAATTTAAAAGGTTTAAAAGGTGTGGCTGTTTGGTCAATGGGAAATGATAATGGATTAGGTAATAAAGATATTCAAAAACTATTGGCTGCCTATACTTTTGGCACTAGTAAACAAGATAAATCAATGTTAGCCATTATGGAAAAGCTAATAAATGAAAATAAAACATTGAATAAATCCTTGGATGAATTTTTTCCTAAAGAAGACTCAACACATTTAACTGAAGTTAGAATTCCTTTGCCCAATGAACTAGAAATTGAGTTACCAGTTTCAGCAAGTATTTCAAATAAAACTCAGTGGGAAAAAGAATTAGCCGTTATTCAACATGTAGTTGTATTATGTTTAATAATATTAATAATTTTTGCAGTAATTGGAGTAGTGGTAGCCTTATTTTTTGAATCGGTAAGGGAGTTTTTTTTAACTAAAGAAAACATAATTTTTCTTGTGTCAGTTTTTTCATTATTAGCTTTTATATTGCTATTAAAAAATTTGAATTGGATTAGTAATACCTTGCTTTTGTTTAGTTTGGGAATACTAATTGGCATTATTATACCTTTTTTAATAAGAAAAAAGCAACGTAAAAATCAAAGTGATGATCGCCCCTAATTTTTAAAAAATATTTTTAAAAGTCTCATTATTAAAACCTTAATTGGGATTTTTTTTATAAAAAAAAATAAAACTAAAACTAACTATATATTATCAACAATTTTTGTTAAATTGCTTGACTTTACTGAGTTAAAATTTAATAGATTTATTTTTTGAATACCATTTTTTATATAACAGTTGTTTTCTTAGTATTACTTACTTTAATTTTGCTTTTTTTTATAGTGAAAATAGCTTTAAAAACTATAAAAAAATCTTTTATTTTCAATCATGTAGTTGTTATTGGTTTATCTCGAACAGCCAATCAAGTAGCCCTTAATTTAGCCAAGGCTGGTCGTAAAGTTATTTTAGTATCAAATGAACCTGTCGGTATAGATACCTTAACAATAAGAGAAAATGGTGGTTTAGTTTTATCTGAAGCAACTTATAATTTAAGTCTATTTAAAAAGGCAAGACTTGATAAGGCTAAAATTGTTTTTATTGCCACATCTGAAGATGATACAAATATCATATTAGCACAAATGATTTCTAGAATAAAAAAAAGAAATTATGGTGGCGGTATGCTAAAACTAATGGTTAAAATAAATGATGCTGATCTTAAAAATTTAGTTTCTGATTATCAAGAATCATCAAATAAAAACTTAGTTGAAACAACTCCTTTTAATACAAATAATATAACAGCACAGTATATTTATGATAAATTTCCACCGCACAATTATATTGATGGAGAAACAATAAGAGACAAAGAAAAAATAATTTGTATTATAGGTAATAATGATATAGCAACTTCCTTTTTATTAGAAAATAGTATTTTAAGTCAATATGGTGATGAGAATAATTTAAAGGTTTTTGTGATTTGTGAAAATGCAGAAGTATATTTAAAATCAGTTTTAAAAAAATTCCCTAATATTTCAAATTTTTTAAACATTGTTCCTATTGAGTTAGAAAATGATAATTTTTCTACAAATCATAAATGGAATTCTTTGTTTATAAACTCAATAGATTCGATTGATATTGCATACTTTTTTGGAAATAAGGATGCTAAATTGTTTAGTAGCGCTCTGCATTTTCGTCAATTTCTTTATGAAAAAACTCAAAATATTAGAAAAGTACCTATTGTTGTTTGTTTGCCAGAAGAAACTGAAGTTCTTTCATTATTAGATGGTGATAATATCGAAAAACAATCATTATCAGAAAGGTATAAGAATGAAATTGTAATTCATTTAGTGCGAAAATATACCGACGTATGTAGTGTTAATCGTTTAATTGATGCATCAAACGAAACTGAAGTTTTAGCTAAAGCAATAAATTATTATTACTCAATTAAATTTGAATTCAACGAATTATTAAATAAGCATTTTAAAAAAAGTAATAATCAAGAATTTTTGGAACGCATAGAAAAAGAAGTATTAGAGTTTAAAGTAAAGCATGGAGAACCTTTACAGCAAATTGAACAATTAGTAATAAACTTTACTAAAGAATATACGAAAAATTCAGCTGAAAAAATTACCTCAATTTTTGGTGTTAATGCTCAATGGAATAATTTAACAGACAGAAAAAAAGAATCTAATAGGTATGTTGCAAGACATTTAGATGTTAAAATTTACATATTAAAAAAACTTGGTTTAAAAACCTTTACTAATGATGATATAAAAAACCATTTTAAATACCTAGCACCAATTGAGCATAATAGGTGGTCAGCCGAAAAACTTGCTTTTGATTTTACTTATGGAAATTTACCATCGACAGATAAAAATTTAAAAAAAATATTAAAAGATACACTTAAAATTCATGATCAATTAATTCCTTTTGAAAAATTAGATAGTTCTAATAAAGACAAGGATTTAGATATGTTTTATCTATTGCCATTATTACAAAAAATAAAAGAAAACAATAAGGATTGAAATTTAAGAAAGATATATTTATTAGTTATGCGCACATCGATGATGAAGCTTTAATTGAAGGTGAGCCAGGATGGGTTTCTGAATTTCATAGGTCACTTGAAATTCGACTTGCACAGTTATTAGGTTATCGACCAAATATATGGCGCGATAAGGATCTTGATGGCAATCATGTATTTAGTGAAGAAATATTGCAGCAATTACCTGATATTGCTATCATGGTTTCAATTCATTCGCCACGTTATGTCAAGTCTGAATGGTGTGTTAGGGAAGTTAATGAATTTCATAGAATAGCTGAAACAAATATTGGAGCATTAGTTGGAACAAAATCACGCATATTTAAAGTCATAAAAACCCCAGTAGATATAAATCACCATCCAATAGTAATACAAGGACAATTAGGGTATGAGTTTTTTAAAATTGAACCTGAAACCGGAAAACCAAGAGAATTTAGTAAATTGTATGGAAAAGATGCTCAATTAGCTTATTGGTCAAAATTAGATGATTTAGCTCACGATTTATCTTCTTTGCTTGAAGAAATTAATAAAAATGCTGAAAAAGAAGATATACAAAAAGTATCAATTCCTGAACTAAAAAAAACAGAAGAAGTTAATTCTGAAAATAAGATAAATCAAACTAAAAATCAAAGAAACATATTTTTAGCTGAAACTAGTATTGATGGTAAAGAAAAAAGAGAAACTATAAGTAGACTGCTTTCAGATAAGGGATTTACTATTTTACCAAATAAAAATTTATCTTTAGAAATTGACACCTACGAATTAGAAGTTCAATCAATGGTTAATGAATGTGAATTAAGTATTCATATTATTGGATCTAATTTTGGTTTAGTCCCAGAAGGTACAACTAAATCTAAAGTCCAACTTCAAAATGATATTGCATCAAAAATTAGTGATCAAAAAGGCCTTAAGAGACTAATATGGCTGCCTCCTGAAATTAAATTGGAAGATGAGCGGCAAATTAATTTTATTGAAGATTTAAAACGAAGTGATAGTTTGTTAAAAGGTGCTGATTTGCTAATTGGACCTATTGAAGATTTGGAATTTGCAATTGATGACAAATTATTTAAATCAAAAGTTGAAGAAATTTTTAATGAAGATGATTCTGAAAATGATAGACCTAAACAAATTTATTTAATTTGTGATCAATTAGATATTGAATCTATAATGCCAATTGAAGATTTTTTATTTGATAAAGGTTTTGATGTCATTATTCCTGCCTTTGAAGGAGACCAAACAGAATTAAGATTAGATCATCAAGAAAATTTAAAAACTTGTGATGCAGTTTTAATTTATTATGGATTAGGTAATGACCTTTGGTTAAGATCAAAAACAAGAGATTTATTGAAAATTAGTGGATATGGGCGAAAAAAACCATTGTTAGTTAAAACAGTTTGTATTGCTGAACCTTTTACACCACAAAAAGAGCGATTTAGATCGCATGAAGTAAATGTTATTTCTTTATCAAGTAGCGTAAATATGGCTTTAGAAGAATTTATAAAGGAAATAAAATAATGAAGGAAGAATATTTTAATCCATTTCCTGGTCTTCGTTCTTTTGAGGAAGACGAAGAATATTTGTTCTTTGGTAGAGAGAAACAAATAGATGAATTAGTAAGAAAACTTGGCAAAACTAAATTTTTGGCAGTAGTTGGAGCCTCAGGGAGTGGAAAATCTTCCTTAGTAAAATCAGGTCTTCTTCCTTCGTTACATTCTGGATTTATGGAAGGAGTAGGTTCAGGGTGGCGTATTTGCACTTTTAGGCCAGGAAACGATCCAATTGGTAATTTATCTTTAGCATTATCCTCACCCGAAATTATTGGAGACAATGAAAATAGTCATAGTTCAGCTGCTATTTTTGAATCTATTTTGCGAAGAAATGATAAAGGTGTTTCAGAAGGCTTAAAGCAATTATCCGAAAATCACACGCAAAATATTCTAATAGTTGTTGATCAATTTGAAGAATTATTTCGATTTTCTAAATATGAAAAGGCTGAGCATAAAGGAACTAGAGATTCAGTTACATTTATTAATTTATTAATTGCAGCATCTAAATCAACAATAATTCCAATTTACGTAGTATTTACTATGCGTTCTGATTTTTTAGGTGATTGTACTGAATTTAGAGGATTGCCAGAAGCTATTAACGAAGGGCAATATTTAATTCCTAGAATGACTAGAGAGGAAAGGAAGGCCGCTATTTTAGGTCCAATAACAGTTGGAGGCGCAAATATTTCTCAGTCATTATTGGCGCGGCTATTAAATGATGTTGGTGATAATCCTGATCAATTACCTATTTTACAGCATGCACTTATGCGAACGTGGGAATATTGGTGTAATAATAGTAAATCTGATGATGTTATTGATTTGTGGCATTATGAAGCTATAGGAACGATGTCAAAAGCTTTATCTTTGCATGCCGAGGAAGCTTTTTTTGAAATAAAAGATGAAAAAGGAAAAGAAATTTGTAAAAAAATATTTCAATCATTAACTGATAAAATTGATGGAGGGCGAGGAACAAGGAGGCCAAGTCAAGTAAAAGAAATATGTGAATTGGCCGAAATTAATATTTCTGAAGTTGCAAATGTAATCGACGTATTTAGAAAATCGGGTAGAAGCTTCTTAATGCCTCCTATTGAAATAGAATTAAGTGAAAATACTGTAATAGATATTTCTCATGAAAGTTTAATGCGAGTTTGGGAGAGGTTAATTTCATGGGTAAATGAAGAAATTGAGTCTGCAGAAATATACACAAGGCTTGCGCAATCGGCTGCACTTTACCAGGAAGGTAAAACTGGTGTTTGGAGAGATCCTGAATTACAGATGGCCATGAATTGGAAAGTTAATCAAAATCCAAACAAAATATGGGCAAAAAGGTATGATTCTTCTTTCGATAGAGTGATTAACTTTTTAGAATATTCGCAATCAGAAAAAAATCGTGAGATTCAGGGAACAGAGAAGAAAAGAAAAGCTGCTATTCTTCGTCTGCGAATTTTTATTTCGATTATTACTGTAGCATTTTGCCTTGCTGTTTATTTTGGGATTAGTTCATATCAAAATGAAAAAAAGGCGAAAATATCAGAAACTAAAGCATTAATCAAAAAACGTGAAGCTGACAGGTCAAATAGATTGGCAATCATTGAAAGGGACAATGCTGACAGGGAACAGATTAAAGCTTCTCAGGAAAAAGATAAAGCTGAAATAAGTTCTCTATATGCTAATGAACAGAAAAAAATTGCTGAAGCTGCTTTAATTCAGGTAAAAACATCTTTATTAACTGCTGAAAATGCTACACAACGCGCAATAGATTCTGCATTAGTAGCTACTATACAACGAAAGGATGCTGTGAATAGTGCAAACGTTGCAAAAGTAGAAACTCAAAAAGCAGTTTCTTCAAAAAGAGAAGTAGATCGTTTGCGTTTGCTTGCAGAAACTAAAAACATGGCCATTAAATCAAGTCAATTAGCTAGCGATCCCAACAAAGATACGTTAAGTTTGCAACTTGCTTTTCTTTCATATGCCATTAATAGGAGGTTAGGTGGGCCAATGCAAAACAGAGTGATTTATGACGCTTTAAAAAATCAATTAACAAGTTACTATACTAAAATAATTCGTTCGCGGAAGGATATAAAATTACCAGGTTCCTATGATGAGCGTGACTTGGTATTTAGGAGTAATAATCAATTTATTACTGCTGGAGACGAAGGTGTTTTAAAAATATGGGAAATTTCAGGTAATCCAATAGAGATAAAAGCAATTTCTTCTAGCAAAAAAAATTCAGAAAATTATTCTAATATTGCTATTAGTTTCGATAACAAATTGGTTATAGCAGGATCTACAATGGGTACTATATTTTTATGGGATCCTGCAAAAGCCAATTCTATTTTAATGCCCTTATTTAAATCGGATGGCAAATGTATGGGAATTTATTTTATTCCCTCAAAGGATGACTATTCTTTAGTTTGTGTTTTTGAAAAAAGTGCTCACCTAATCAGCTTAGATAAAAGTAATTTTAAACTAATTAAAGAGCAAAAACTTTATACTCCTGAAAATTCTTTTATCAATACTTCAACATGCTTTACAAAAGACGGAACAACTTTTGTTTTTATCAGCGAGGGAAAAACACTAAAAAAGTTTACTTTAGATAACAATAGAAATTATTTATCGCCCATAAAAATAGTAGAATTTTCAGAAAATATTTCAGCGCTTTCAGTATGTAAAGATGGTCGATTTATATGCATTGGTGGATCCTATGGCGCTGTAAAAGTTTATAGATTATTTGGAACGAGCTATATTTTTAATACTCAGGTTAGCGGAAATGTTTCGGCAATTACTGGATTAAATTTTTCTTCTAATGATTCTTTAATTGTAACAGGTTCTTTAGATCATTCCATGCGGGTGAAAAGATTATTTAAAAAGGATGAAGACGAAGAGGATCTTGTTTTTAAAGAAAAAGATGTCTGGATTCGCAACCTGTGTATTTCTCCGGATAATAAATATGTCGTGTCGGTTGGTCAATCAGGTTTGATACAAGTTTGGCCAGTTACTCTCGAATACGCATTAAATGAAATTAAAGGAATAAAAAAATACAAAGATTATCTTAATGGATCACTAAATGAAACGGCATTAAAAATAGAAATAGGGGATAAATTATTTGAAAGTCTTTGGAAGATGGATTCGGATATTAAAAATTTTAAAGAACTTTGGGAAGTTTTGAAAACTAACTATTTAAATTAAAGCAGAAATGAAAAATTTAAGTCTAATAATTTTTATTGGTATAATATTTTATTCAGGAATGCTTTCTGCTCAAAAGAAGGAATGTGAGGGGCAACTAAGACTTGCTGAAGACTTTTATTCTTCAGGAGATTTTGATGAGGCGCATCGTTTGCTCGATCAGTACCAAGAGTGTGCAAGGTTAAAAAACAGTGATTACTATAAATTGAATGCTAAAATTTTTATTGCTCAGGATAAAAAATGGGAAGCTAAAAACAACTTAGCGAGTTACATTTATTCAAAAACTGGAAATTATATTTCGGATGAGGATCCACAATTATTTAAAGATTTTTTTTATGAAGTGCAGGATAGTATTAGGGGGCGCCAGATTACATCTGTTTCCAAAAATCCAGAAGACGTCGACCTCGCTGCTGCAACTGTAATAGTAATTAAAGAAAGCGAATTTTCAACCAGAGGTTACCTTGATATTATTGATTTGTTATCAGATCAACCTGGCTTTGATATTTCAAGAATTTATTCTGCAACTTATGCAAATGTTTACCAACGAGGCTTTAGACAAGAAAATACGGAACGTACATTACTAATGATAGATGGTATTGAAGAGAATGATGTATGGTCTAATATCGCTTACTTATCAAGACAATATCCATTATCTAATATCAGTGCAGTTGAAATTGTATACGGACCTGCGTCTACCATTTATGGAGCAAGAGCATTTGCGGGCGCTATAAACATTATTACCAAATCACATAACGATTATGTGAAGAAAAATTCTTCAGAATCTAAAACAAAAGTTTTTAGTATGGGAGCCACAGCAAAAATTTTAGGAGGAAGCTATGGTACAAAAAGTGCTGATGTAAATATAAGTGGGAAAAACAAAGACATTTCTTTTCAACTAACAGGGCGCGTATTTTCAACCGATGGTCGTGATTTAAGTAATACTTCCTTCTATAATTATGATGTAAATGATCTTGATAATTTAAATTACAGCATTTCAAAACTGAAAGGATTAAGTTATATTGACAATCCTTTGACAACCACAAACGAGTTAAACACAACGGTTTCAAGACTAGGTCTTACTCCAGGAAGTGAGAATTACAATTATTTCACAGGGTATGGGACAGGAACTTTAACTATAAATCCCGATTCTTTGCAATCAATTTTATCTAAAGCAAAACTAATAGATAAAAATAATTATCTACAAAAAATTAATGGTTCAAATGTTGGTTATTCTAACAATGCTTCCAGTTATTATTTTGGCGGAAAGTTGAAGATGGATCATTTTGAAGTCGGTTTCAGGACATGGACATCTAAGGAAGGATTCAACTATTACCAAGATCTGTATAGTGCAGGTCCTAAAAATGGAAGTTTATGGGCTCCTAAGAACACAACCTTTTATACTATTTACGACAGGCAGTTTAGAAATGTTTCTTTTTCTAATACATCTTCTTATGTTGTGCATGGTCTAGACAAGGCAACTGACCTTGTTTCGTACAATTCGTTTTATGGATTGTTAAATACTAATTCATATTCCAATCCAACTTTATTTAATCTTATATATCCAGACTCAATAATTGATGGAGCAAAACATGGTTGGCAGAATACCTATTACTATTATAAAGCGCGTCAGTTTAGAAATGATTTTAAAATAAATTACATATTCAATCGTATGAATATACTTGCTGGGCTTGATTTAAGGAGTAGTCAGTTGCAGGGAGATTATTTACAATATAAATCATACGCAACAACTGAAAAAGAAGATCAATCAAAAATTGCCCTTGCTGAAGAAAAAGGAACGGTTTCCAATCAAGCCCAGGGTGGAAATCAGTATAATACAATTGACGCAGGTTTATATGTTCAGGCAAATTTCAGAGTGGTAGATTCTTTATTATATATAACAGGGGGTGGGCGTTTTGATTATAATCAGATTAGGCAGAGTGGAGGATTTGGTGGAATATTTAATCCCAAGCTAGCCTTGGTGCTAACGAGAAAAAAAATTATAATAAAAACAATATATTCGCAAGGGATTCAAAACCCCTCACAATTCACTAAATTTTCAACTAGTTCTAGTAGAAATCCAAATCTTGATTTGAAACCTGAAAGAATTCAGAATATGGAACTTGTGGTTCAAAACAGATACGGTGTTCCCTTCAGGTGGGATGTATCTGGATATTATTCTGTTATAGTTGATGCTGTGGCAAGTGCTGTAGATCCTGATAACTCCAAAAAAGTAAAGAATCAGAATACCGGAAAATATAATATTATCGGATCGCAAACTAATATGAGCTATGAACCCCGTGCTACTGGATTAAAGTTTACATTGAATGGTACTTATACTTATGCAAATCAGACAGAGAACAATACGATAGAGAACTATGAGAAAAAGGTGATTGGGGATATTGCAGCTGTAAAAGCCAATTTTATTGTAAACTACCACAAGTTATTAGGAAATAATGATATTAATTTTAATTTGCGTGCTAATTATGTTGGTGACAAACTAGTGGGGCCATCAACAACGGTTAGTCTTAATAGCGGTGTAAATGAAAGTAACCGCATTCCATCTTATGCAGTATTTTTCTGTTCTGTGATGTATAAAAATAAGCATTTTAAATATGCAATGCTACAATTCACGGTTAACAATATTCTGAATTCAAACTATTATTCACCAGGGCCGCGCACAGCAAATGCAAATTATACCAGTTCATATAATGGATTCGTACCTTATGTACCTCAGCAAACAAGAAATTACTTACTTATTTTAACTTTTAACTTATAATCTCTTATGGCAAATTTAAATAATGGATATGAAAAAAGAGATGTAGACTATTCAATTATTCATAGTGAATCAAAAGAAGTTTTTAAACGATTCATAGAATCTATGAATCTTAGGAATGGAATGAAACTTTTAGATATTGGAGGCGGATACGGCTCTGTATTTGTTAATATTTCAGATCTTTATTCAGACCTTAACTTGCAATACGACTTACTTGATAGTAGTGAAAAACAATTGCAAAAGGCAAAATCGGCTCTTGGTGATTTTATGAAAAACAAAAAGACTTACTCCACCATAAATTATATTCTTAGTGATGCAATGCATATAAATCAGCTTGAAGATACTTACGATATAGTTGTATCTAAAATGTTCATTCATGAAATTCCCGAAATGAGTCAGGCTGATGTTATCAAACAAATATTTTCTATTATTAAACCTGGAGGCTGTGTTTTATTCTGGACAGCAGATCTCCAAGATTACAATCGCGACTTTTATGATAAAACAATTCGTAAAAAGGATGAGTTGGCAGGTTTCGATTCTTTAGTAGCAAACAGGCACTTTTTATTAAACTCCCACTTAGAGACTCTCCTTAAAGAAGCAGGATTTACTGATATTGAAAAATTATTTGATTTTAATTATGATCTTCATACTTCATTACGACTTGAATCTGAGTTTCATGGAAATCATGATTCATTAAAAACTTGGCATAATCACATTCTCGATGAATCTAAGCAATTAAACCCTGATGCAAAAAAGCAAATGCTTGTTGAAGTAAGTGACTCAAATATTCACATCCGTTTTAAAAGGGCCATTTTTAAAGCTATAAAAGTTTAAAATGAAATTTTTTATCAGGCGGTCAGGTCTGGATGACCAATCTTTTAATAAGCTACTGCTATTGATGATGCATTCTTTTTTTTTGGGAATGTTTATTTCTATTTATTTATCAATAGCAAATGCTGAATTTGTTAGTGTTTTCGGAAGAGAATATTTACCCTTTGGTTATTTATTGTCTGGTATAATTGGATACCTTACTGTTCATGGCTATAGCCGCCTTTTAAGGAATAGCGGTTACCGAGCTTTCTTAGGAGGTTTATTGTTTTTGTTAAGCGCTACAATTATTTTCAAAGGCATTTTGTTTTTTACTGATCATGGTAATCATAAGGTCATGATCTTCATTATTTTTTTATTTGTAATGCCTTTTGTATCCATTTCTGGATTGGCACAAACCGGTTTGGTCATAAAAACTTTTGGCTTTGCTGATACAAAAAAATTTGCTGGAATTATTAATTCAGGTGGAACTATAGCGTCAATCATTGGATATTTATCTGTTCCTGCATTGATTCCTTTTTTGAACTCACCTTTTGACCTTTTATATGTTTGTATATTTGCTATATCTATTGCATTTTTTCTTCTCACCAGAATCAATAAAAATATCTTGCTAAAGAACCCCGAAGCAATTTCAAATTCAAGTACAGTTGGAAAGAAAAATCAATCAAGTCTATGGATTTTATTGAAGCAGCCATATTCACGTTATATTGCTATTTGCGGCGTAATTTCCATGATGGCATATTATTTTATTGATTATAGCTTTTTACTTAATGCTAAATCAGTAACCAGTTCACCTTCGGAACTAGCTTCTGTTATTGGAGGATTTTTTGGAATAATCAAAGGTGCTGAGCTTGTATTATCACTTTTTTCTGGCAGAATATTTAGGCGTTTTGGATTAAAGACTGGAATTGTGCTACTTCCTTTGCTTTGCCTTCTATTTGGTACGACTGCAATTGTAACTTTTCATTTTGCCGAAGGTTTTGTTTTTGTAGCTGTAATTTTCAGTCTAAAGTTTTTTGAGCGCATGGTGAGTAAAGCAATTGAAGACCCTGCTATTAAAAATCTTTACCAACTCTTGCCTGCTGATAATCGGTTATCTATACAGGCAAAGATTGATGGAGGAGCCAAACAATTAGCCATTATAGTTGCTAGTGTGATCCTAATGATTTATAGTGAATTTATGCCTTCCGAATATTTAAAAATAGGTTTACTTTATGTTAGTATTCCCATGTTTTTGTTTTGGTTGTACTCTGCGAGACAACTGGTAAAATCCTTTAAAGAGAAATTACGTGAAATTTTAAATCCGGAAAATCTGGATAACACTAGAGATTCTGTTTCACCATTTAATAAACTCCGTTCCCTTTTTTTAAATGAACAACAATCAACTTCAAAAAATGTTCTTCTAAATATATTGAGCTATAAAATTAATTTACCTTTTGAAAAAAAACAAGATATTCAATATTCATTGCAATCTTGTAAAAACGAGTCTTACGTGCCGAATTCATTTTTTAATTACCTCGTTCCAACGTCTGGATATTCGAGATTGGAGTTTGAGCTATATAAACCTATCCTAGTAATACCTAATAATGAATTAACATTAGATGTTTCTGAAACAAAAAGTATTGAATACCTAGGCGAGAAAGAAATTCTTCGTCTTGCTTTTTCAGTCGATCAACCCTCTGATATAGTAATAAAAGCTTTGGGCAAAAAACTTGATGATTTAAAACAAAAACACGAAAAAAAAATATTAATAAATATTCTTGAAAGATCCAACGAACCTCTTTCCACAAAAATTTTATTGAACCATTTGGATTATCCCGATTACTATATCCGAAAGGAGATATTTAAATCGTTGGAAAATAAAAATTTTAAAATCACTGTAAAGGAAGAAATGTTTTTTAGGACTTCTATAGAATCTACGCTTTCAGACTTGACTTACATCATCTCGGCTTTAAGTGCTATTCCAAATACTGATGAGTATTCTGATCTTACGAGCGCTTTGTTAGAAGAAGAAAGTATCCTCAAAAACAGGCTCCTTTCTGTTTTAACCTGGAAATACGACAAAGCATCTATAAAAGTTATTAGAGAAAATATATTTTCCATAAATTCAGATAATAAAAACACTAACAACATTTTGGCTCTGGAATTAATTGACAACCTTGTTGAAAATGAAATAAAATCTAGAATTATGACAGTATTTGAAAGTGACTCATATCTCCAGCGCCTCTCAGTATTAAATAAATGGTATTATTTCACGAAATTGAATTTAAAAGAAACGTTAACAAATATTCTTTATTACGATTACACTAAAATGGGAACATGGTCAAAAGCCTGTGCTTTAAAAATCATGCTTGATGATATAAATAAGGAATACAAGCATATTATTTCAGGGTTCATTTATCATCCGAATTCATTGTTACGCTTACTTTCCCACGAATACAGTGAGATGCTTAATGGCAATTATATACATCCACTATTACCTAAAGAAGAAGATTTTTCACCAAGCGATCAAAATATACTCAGTAATTTAAAGGGAACAGAAATATATAATTGTCTGAAAATACTTAAAGCAAATTTTTTCTTCAAGAAAACGTCATTAAACGATATAGTGGAATTTTCATATTCAATAAACTATAAAAAACTCAATGGTACGAATGAACTTGCTGGTATTGGAAATTCTAAGAATAAGCCCTTTTTTATTTTAAATGGAAATATAATTTTTGAATTCAAAAATAATTTTCCTGATGAAATACTTTCAAAAAATTGCATCATTCCAGAATTGTTTAATACAAATAGTGTATCTAAAATATTATTCCGATCACAGACTTCTTTATATGAATTTTCACCAGTACATTTTGCTAATCTTATACTCGCCTCTGATTCATTAATAAATGACGTACTAGAAAATGAAAGTTAAAATATTATATTACTTCAATACTTCTATACTCTATCAGTGACAACTTCCAAATTTTGATTTTTTAATATTCATTCTTTTACTAATTGTGCTTAATGTAATGTTTCGAATTAATAAGGTAAATAAAGCAACTATTATTACTAATTCGTTATTTTATCAAATTCCTATTGATGCTCTCAGTGATCTTATTTTATCTTTAGAGAAGATGGTAAATTACCTAGAAAAAAAATAATTAATTCAAAAAAATCCTTATTTAGTTATGATATTAATTTTGATTTTATAATTTGGTATTTTTATAAGTCAAATAAATATTAAATCATTTTTTTAAAAGTTTATTTTTAAATATATTTATGAATAAATGTAATATGTTAAATATGAAAAAACACCAAATTATCATAATCAAACAACAGGTGGAAAAACAGGTGGATTTTTAACTCTTTTTTTATCGTTTTTAATAATTGGTTATCAAAAAGTTTAACTTTAAATATTTTACACAAACACTTGATTAGCAATAAATTATATAAATTTTATTTCTGATTTCGAAAGAGTTATCAACTTCCGTACGGGCTACGAAAGTAGTGCAACACCCATGCAAAAGCTTGGGTGTTTTTTTATAGAGAAAGATTTAGCTTTTTCTTGATAATTTTAAGATAAAAGATGAATGAAAGTATTTTCTATCGTCTTATGATGAAAATCAAGTTTTGAACTGATGATACTCAAATAAAAAAACTTAAAATTATGTTATCTTAGTATAAAAGTAAATAGCATGACACCAGTAGAAAATTTACATTATGCCATTGGAGAGCTAGCTATTGCAGTAGCTCTTGCCGATGGTGAAATACAAAAGGAAGAGCGTGACCAATTTCATAAATTAGTGGAAACCGAGTTACGTAATAAATATTATGCTTTTGATATTTCTGATATTATTTTTAAAGTGATGGATAAGCAACAGGTTTCATCTACATCAGACGCATATAACTCGGCTTTGAAGGAAATAAAGATGAATAGTCATTATTTGAGTCCTGAATTAAAAGCAACTTTTATAAAAGTAATGGAGAAAGTAGCTAATGCCTATAAGCCAGTAACTATAAATGAGATGTTATTGATTGAGAAATTTAAAGAAGATATTGCTCCTATACATGGAGACCCAGTTTATTATAGTAAGTAATATGAAATTTAAAAGCACCAGAATTGGTGCTTTTTTGTTATTACATCATGCATTTTCTTTAAAAGTTAAGCAACCAAAAAAATAAAAGTGCTATGTTAAAAAAACCGAAAAGCTTAAATTATTAACCTTTAAAGTCATCCTAAATTAAAGTATTTTTATAATTTAGTACCATATTAGCTTTTAATTATAAAAATAAACTATGAAAAAAATAGTATTAGTAGTAGCTGCAATAACCTGTTTAGTAACATCGGTTAGTGCTCAAAAAAAAGAGAAACCATATAAAGAAATATTTTATAAAGACATCTTAACTGAATTTGATGATATGACCGTATCAACAAATAATGGCGTTTCTAATAAGGAAATGACTAAGTTTAAATTAAAAATTACAAATAAAACAAATGACATTTTAATTTTTAAACCAGAGGAAAGTGTTATTAAAGCAGCAAAAGAAGTAAAGCCTAAAGAGAAATGGATGTACATTTATGCTTCAGAATCTGATTCAAAAGTAATTAATGCCATGGGTCCAGATTTTTTGACGCCCTATTCTTATGTTCTAAGTGGAATGTACAAAGTCTCTACTAGTGGTAAAGGCATTGAAACACCTAATTTTCAATTACCAGTTTCACAAAATGAATTTACTTCTGGGCCATTTACTTGTACCATGTTAAGTTTAACTAAAGAATCAGATAAAACAGAAGTGAAGTTTGAGTGTAAATACACTGGTGATAAGGTAGGCGTAATTCAACCAGGAAGATCAGCAGTTAAATTACCAGATGGAAGTGAGATTGCAAACGAAAAAAAAGCAGGACTTTTATCTAGCAATAATCCAATTATTTTAATGAAAGGCAAATCAGAGAAAATAACTTTTAAATGGAATAGAATGGCAGGCGGAAGGGCTCAAGATATGCAAAAAATTAAATTAGAGGTTTTATTCCGTAATACATTCTCTGAAGTTGAGCTCGAAAAAATGAAAGACGAAACTATCAATTTTGAAATTGATGAAACTTTAAGTAAAAAGTAATTTTAATAATTTTTAAATTACAATAGCCCGATTCTTCGGGCTATTTTTTTGTACCTTGTTCCTCTGTGAAAAATAGTAAAACAAAAATAAATACGATGAAACTGGTTTTAGCAATCAGTTTTGTATTAATGGGATTAAAGTTTTTGGCGTATTATTTAACACATTCTAATGCTATATTAACAGATGCGATAGAATCCATAGTCAATATATTAGCAGGTTCTTTCGCACTTTATAGTTTGTATTATGCCGCTAAACCAAAAGATGAAGATCACCCTTACGGTCATGGTAAAATAGAGTTTTTATCCACTGGTGTTGAAGGAGGGATGGTAACCCTAGCAGGCGCAGCAATGCTAATTAAAGGAATAGCTTCTGTTTTTAGTCCGCATGATTTGGAGAATGTGGATATTGGTTTGGCTATTTCTGTTTTCTCAGGATTAGTCAATTTTTTATTAGCCAGAGTTTTAATTAAAAAAGGTACTGCTTTACACTCTTCTACGATGGTTGCTGATGGCAAACATTTACTAACAGATACATGGAGTAGTGTAGGCTTAGTGATTGGTTTAATTGTTATTTACTTTACTCATTTATTTTGGATTGATTATGTGATAACGATTGGCTTG
>CANJJP010000003.1 GCA_947474485.1 Bacteroidota bacterium
CCTCTTTTTTATATCGGTTATTACTGGTACTTTCTGGTATTGGCAAATCTCGCAAAATAGTTCGCAATCCTATTTTAGCATTGAAGTTCTTCTTCACCGAAAAACCTCCCCAAGCACTTACTTTATCGTCTGAATATTCAATTTTATAGCCCAATGTTCTTGTAACTTTTTGTTACAAGGTAAAAAATATCAGAAAACTAATAATATCAATGGATTAATGAAGTATTAACAATTCAACTGTTTGTTTGCGGTTGAATAGAATGCATTCAATCTTTTCCCTGTAAGGCATTTTTGATGCATTAATTTTTTTCATCAACTAGTATATTCGTAAAAAATTCGTAATCATTATTAATGTTTACGTAATTCAAAGTTTTGACCTAAATAAACTCTTCTTACTTGTTCGTCGTTAGCTAAATCCTCAGCGCTTCCTGCTTTAATAACGCTTCCTGCAAAAAGTAAATAAGCTCTATCGGTTATACTTAATGTTTCATGAACATTATGGTCGGTAATTAAAATGCCAATATTTTTTTCTTTTAGTTTTCGTACAACCGATTGAATGTCTTCAACAGCAATAGGATCAACACCTGCAAAAGGTTCGTCTAATAAAATGAATTTAGGATTTGTAGCAAGGCAACGAGCAATTTCAGTTCTTCTGCGTTCGCCACCCGAAAGTTGATCGCCTAAGTTTTTACGCACATGACCTAAATTAAATTCATCAATTAACGATTCTAATTTTTCGGCTTGTTCTTGTTTGCTTAGTTTTGTCATTTCCAAAACCGCTTTTAAATTATCTTCAATGCTTAGTTTTCTAAATACAGAAGCTTCTTGAGGTAAATATCCAATTCCCATTTGAGCACGTTTGTACATGGGTAATTCTGTAATGTCTACATCATCTAAAAATATTTTCCCTTCGTTGGGCTTTACCATTCCAACAATCATATAAAATGATGTTGTTTTTCCAGCGCCGTTTGGACCAAGCAAACCAACAATTTCCCCTTGCTTCACCTCTACCGATACTTTATTGGCAACGGTTCTACTTTTATATTTCTTAACTAGGTTTTCTGAACGAAGTATCATCTTATTTATTGATTTTTTGAATCATTAGCATTTTCATTCTTACATTCTCGAGTGGCCTATCATTTTTTCCTGTTGCCTTTTCAGCAATTCTATCAACCACATCTAGCCCTAAAATTACTTCGCCGTAAACGGTATAACTTCCATCTAAATGTGGAGTTCCTCCAATTGTTTTGTATACTTGTTTTTGTTCTTCAGTAAAAGTATGATGCTCTTTTGCTTCGTAAATCGGCATTATGATGATGTCTATTTTCTTTTTCAGAGTAGTTAAACTATCTTTCATACCTTCTTTTTGGTAACGTTCGTATTGCGCTTTAATTGCTTCGTTACCTGAAGTTTCTAAATATTCTTTAGTAAGTTGATGTAAAATTGGCCTGTTAATACGATACTCAACAGTTTTTAATGATTCGTCAGTAAATTTTTTTCCTTGTACAATGTAAAACTGACAGCCAGACGATGCTTTTGTTGGATTAATATCGTCACCTTCTCTAGCAGCGCATATCATGCCTTTTTTATGAAATAATTCTTTTTTAAATTCAGCTGGAACGGCATAGCCCACATCGCCATCTCCAAGCATTTTGTTAAAATCAGCAGTTTTTGAGTCGGGGTCGCCTCCTTGTACCATAAAATCCTTAATTACCCGGTGAAATAGGAGACTATCGTAATATTTTTTCTCCACCAAATTAACAAAATTATCGCGATGTAAGGGCGTTTCATTAAATAGTCTAATAATCATTTCTCCATATGTTGTAATAACAAGCACAAGGTTTTCGTTAGGATATTTTTGTTTTAATTCTTCAATAAATGGTTTCGAGAGCTTTGAAGGGTTGGGCGTGTTATTATTTGCATTAGAAATGGTTTTTCCGGACTTGCAAGAGGAGGCAAAAAGTCCGAAAAGGAAGAATAATCCAATAAAATTACAATTTTTGGACATATTAACTATTTTTACTACTTTTGTTAAAAGCATCGCATAAAATTAGCTTATTATCTAACACAATATGAAGAAATTTAGTTTTTTTACCATTGTATGTTTATTGGCTCTAGGAGCTGTAATGATGTTCTCATCTTCTTGCAATAAACCTGAACCATGTAAGGCTATTATTACCGTTAAGGATACATTAGGTATTAATGTTCAAGCGGGAGTTACTGTAAAACTTTATGCAACTGTTACCACAGCCACAGGTACGGCTATCGGCGATTTAGAAGCTGAAGGCGTTACTGATTCTGAAGGCAAGGTTAACTTTAACTTTAAACTTCCTGCTATTATGGATATTAGAGCTGAAAAGCCTAATTGTACTATAACTACTCCAACAGTTACATCAACAGGTGTATATGTTGCAGGTAAGTATTGCCAGGGTAAAGGAATTATCAAGTTTGAAGAAGGCAAAACAAATGAGAAAACAGTATTGTTGAAATACTAATTTCCCTTTTTAATCAATTAATTTTATTGCTTGAATTTGCGTGAGGAGAATTTATCTCCCACTTCTACACTCTTTTGGCTTTTGTTTAAGTTTTAAACTTAGCGTTAAGCCATAATAGAAAAACCAATCTTTAGTGTTTGGGTTGCCTCTAAGTTTACCTGTGTTATTTGCGTATGCTTCTAAGTTTTCAGTTTTATTACTCATGATTCCAGCTGTAACACCTTTTTCTGACGAAAGTTTAATTGGGTCAACATACTTATTACTTACGTCATCAATATAATCTGTAAATGTTTTTCTAGGTCCCCATTCAAATCCTAAACATAATTGTTTTGCAACACTTAACTTAAAACCAATGCCAAAAGGAACGCCAATTTGTGTAAGTTTATATTGTTTTTGTTTTGGGTTTTGAGATGTTTTTTGGCCCTCTGTACTTAATCTTCTTAATTCGACCCAATTGTCGCTACCCAAATCTCCCATTGGATTAAATTTAAATACATCAATACCTAAGAAAACATATGGAGAAAAAAAGTATTTTCCACTTCCTGTTTGATACTCCATAAAATTGAATTCGCTTTTTGCATAAAACTCGTAAATTTTAGATTTAAAATTTAGATTGCGTTCTAATTGATCTTCATTTTCTGATTGCGAATCATCAGCTCTAACATTTCCGTAATTGAAGCCTCCTCTAAACGCAAATCGTGAACTGTAATTAAAGCGATAAAACACACCACAAGCAGGCTGCGACATATCAAAATGAGAGCGAGGATTAATATCCCCTAGATAATAGCTTGCCCCTAAAAACAAACCAACATCATGGGAAAAAAAATCTTTATGGTTATTAGATTGCGCAAACAATCCTGTATTAAATACAAATAGGATTAGATATAGAAGCAGTTTTTGCATTGATGTATTAAAACGTAAATTTCGTAAAAAAATTGCAATTATGCGAGTTAAAGTAGAAATGCTAGATTATTACTTCAAATATTTCTTATTTTTATAGCTGACTTTAATATTATGGAAAAATACGATTTGGTCGTTATTGGTGGTGGGCCAGCTGGTTATGCGGGCGCAATGCGTGCAATTGATTTTAAAAAGAAAGTACTTTTAGTTGAAAAAAACCGAATAGGCGGGGCAGGCGTTTATGACGGAGTGCTTACCTCTAAAACACTTTGGGAACTATCGCAAAAAGTAACAAGCATTCGTGAAATGAGCCCAGATTTTGTTCCAAATTTCGATGAAATAAATAAAACGGTTAAAGAAGCCATTTTTGAACGTAAAACTCAAATGACTGTTCATTTAAAGCTGCTTGAGAGTGTAATGGAAAATCAGCAGTTCAGATATGAAAAAGGACACGCTAGTTTTATTGATAAGCATATCATTCAAATTAAAAAGGAAGATGGAAGCACTAAACAAGTTTATGCAGAAAACGTATTGATAGCAACTGGTAGCCGACCAAGATATTTGCCGCACATTCCTATTGATGAAAAAATCATCATGACGAGTAACGGAATTCGTAATCTTACCTCTTTTCCAAAAAGCATGGTGGTGTTAGGTGCTGGTGTTATTGGTTGTGAGTTTGCTACTATTTTTGCTGGCTTTGGACTTACTAAAGTTTATTTAATTGATAAAGCAGAACGAATTCTTCCTTTCGAAGATGAGGATGTAGCAGAAGTAATTAGTACAAGTTTAGAAAGCCACGGGGCAACAATTCATTCAGGAGCATCATTAAAGCGAATGGATATTGTAAACGGCATGGTTGAGTATGAATTAGAATACAAAGATGGAAGAACAGAAATAATAACAGTTGAAAAGGCACTTGTGTCAGTTGGTAGAATTCCGAATATAGAAGAAATTGATTTTGAAAAAGCAGGAGTTAAATTGAACGATAAGGGCTCTATTTGGGACGAGGATACACAAACAAACATTAGTAATGTTTATGTTGGCGGCGATGTTTCAACTGATATTGCGCTTGTAAATGTTGGTGAGCGTGAAGCAAGGCATGCGGTGGTTCGTATGTTTGGACCCGCAATTAAACCGCTTACCTACCAAAATATTTCTACTATCATGTTTTTAATTCCTGAGGTAGCAAGTGTTGGCATGAGCGAGCAGGATTTAAATAAAAAGGGAATTCCACACAAAGTTGTGAAGTTGGATTACAGCACAAATGCGCGTGCAATTGCAATGCGTAAAACAAAAGGTTTCTTTAAAATATTAATTAGTAATGATAATGGCATGCGTATATTGGGTATGCGTGCCGTTGGAGAGCACGCTAGTAGCGCTATACAAGCCGTTGCGTATTTAATGCATACTAACCAAGGTATTAGAGATTTAGCGGACATGATGCACCCCCATCCAAGTATTATAGAAGGTATTCAAGAATGTTTAAGGATGTTATTAGGCAAATCAATTTACAAACCATATGTGTTTAAGGATAAATTAAAATGTTACTTATGTGAAAATGGAGTATGTACTCCCTTAGAAAAGTTAACAGATTAATGAATTTATTTCTTGTGTTTTAAAGCGTATTCTTTTGCAAAATAAGTAAGAATTATTTTTGCGCCTGCACGTTTCATACTCAATAACATTTCATCACGTATTCTATCACCATCTATCCAGCCTTTTGCCGCCGCTGCTTTTACCATTGCATATTCTCCGCTTACATTGTAAGCAGCAATTGGAACATTAAAATTATCGTTTAAAGATTTAATGATATCTAAATAAGATAAAGCAGGCTTTACCATTAAAAAATCTGCCCCTTCTTCTACATCTAATTGCGCTTCCAATAAAGCTTCTTTGCTGTTTGCGGGATTCATTTGATATGTTTTTTTATCTCCAAATTTTGGAGCGCTATCTAATGCATCTCTAAACGGACCGTAAAAAGCACTTGCATATTTTGCAGTATAACTCATAATCGATACATCAGTAAATCCTGCCATATCTAGCGATTCTCTAATGTAACCAACGCGGCCATCCATCATGTCGCTTGGCCCAATAATATCAACACCTGCAGCTGCTTGTGCTAAAGCCATTTTTGCTAATATATCTAACGTTTCGTCATTTTTAATTTCTCCGTTTACAACAAATCCATCGTGGCCATCGCTGCTGTATGGATCCATTGCAACATCCGACATGATAACTACTTCGGGTAATTTCTTTTTTATTTCACGAATGGTTGTTAAGTACAAACCTTTTTCGTTTAAGCTTTCGCTTGCTGTTTTATCTTTTAATTTATCTGCAATGTTTGGGAATAAATCAAAAGTATATATGCCCAGCTTCATGCAGCTTTCCATTTCTTTAATAAGCAAATCACTTGAAAGACGGTAAATGCCTGGCATTGATTTTACTTCCGATTTTTTGTTTTTACCATCAATTAAAAACATTGGGAAAATTAAATCCTTAACGCTTAAAGTTGTTTCTTCAACTAAGTTCCGAATTGCTTGAGATTTTCTGTTTCTGCGTGGACGATGCGTAATCATAAAAAATGAAATTAAATTGAATGCAAATTTACGTTTATTTGCTTGCTATGACAAATAAGAGAATCTCTATTCCTTGTTTAAGTATTCAAATCCTTTGTTTCTTTGAAGTCGCTGCGGACCTTTTATCGTGAAATTTGGAGCAATAGAATTTCGAACAAGGATTAACAGCCTAATTTTTGGATGACGATTTTTTCAATTAAAACAAACCATGGAGGCACTGAATACAAAGTGTTTCACGGAGGCAATTCTTAAGCATTCTCTTTGTTTCTTCGTGCCCTCTGTGTCTCCGTGGTAAAATTTGCAGTAACAGAATTTCGAACAAAGATTAACGATTTCAGATTTTGATTTGAAATGACCCGAAACTAAAAAAGTATGTAATCTTGTGGGTTTATAGGACTTCCATTATACCATAACTCGAAATGTAAATGAGGGCCAACGCTTGTTTCGCCGGTGTTACCAATAATGGCGATAGGTTTTCCTGCTTTAACATAATCACCAACTCTAACAGTAATTTCAGAATTGTGCTTATATACACTTACTAAATTATTGCTGTGTTGTATTTGTATTACATATCCATCAGCACTTGTGAAACCCGCAAACACAACCGTTCCATCTAATGTTGCTTTTATAAATTCATTTTCCTTAGCAGAAATATCTGTTCCAAAATGTTCTTCACGTAAATTAAATGAACTACTTACCAAGCCCTTAACAGGACTAAAAAACACGAAACTACTAATGTTATTTACGGGTTTTGATTTATCAGTAATGTTTAAAGAATACTTATCGGCCGATTCAATCTCGTTTCTTAGCAAAGAATCGTTACCTGACGGATTAACATTAACTCCCGAATAATTAACGCTTGAGTCTTTTTTTGGTTTTTCTGGTTTACCTTCCGTTTTACCAGCAAGTACATCACCAATATTTTGTATAAACCAATCTTTAGCTGTCATACTCTCCTCTAAAGAGTCGGCGCGAGCTGTTAAAATTATAAGTTCTCGTTTTTGATCTACATTGCCGTATCCAGGAATATACTCTCGCAAGGGCGTAAATGCAACCAAACTAATTACTAAAATTGTCATTACAATTGTAACAGCACCAAATAGAATTAATAAACCAAGAGGAGTTAAACGAAGTGCAAATTTTTCTTCAAAGGTATCATCGTTCAATACCACCAAGCGGTATCGATTTTTTAATTGCTCACGAAACGACCTCTTTTTAACCTTCTTTTCCATTCGATTCGGTAAATATCCGTAAAAAGGCGGAAATATTCATTTATTTTTCTCTTAAAAAACATATAAAAGCAATATTTGTGAGCTTTTTTCGTTTAAACTATTATTTTTGCTATCCGCCTAAAAAAAGCGAAATCAATTTGTGAAGAAGTTATTTAAGATAAAATATTTATTTTTTGTTCTGTTTATAGCTGCAGCATTTTTTTCTGCATGTACACAATATAAAAACAAGCCTCTTAATAGAGGTTATCATAATATGACCTCGCGCTTTAACGTTTATTTTTATGCTAAAGAGAGTTTAAAAGATGGTGTTACAAAGTTAGAAGAAAATCATAAAGACGATTACACAAAACTATTGCCACTTTATATTTATGGCACAAAAGAAACAAGTAAGGAGATTTTTCCAGAAATGGATAGGGTAATTAAAAAATCTTCGCTTTGTATTACTCGTCACGCTATAAAAGATAAAAAAACAAAGGAGGAAGTTTTTGGAGCTGTTAAATGGATAGATAACGCTTGGATGACTTTGGGTAAAGCGCATTTTTATAAACGCGAATATTTTAATGCCATCGAAACTTTTGACTTTGTTGCTCACACATATAAAAGTAAAGAGAAGTATGAGGCATGGTTGTGGTTAGTGAAGACTTATAATGAAATGGGGTTGCTCTCTCAATCCGAACCGTATATTAACCTTATTAAAAATGAAGCAAAATTTCCTAAAGAGTTTAAAGGTGAGTTTGAAGTGTTACATGCTGAATTCTATATTAATCAAGGTTTGTATGACGAAGCAATTAAAAAATTAAGCGACGCAATTTCACACACGAAAGATAAAAAACAACGAGCGCGTTTCCATTTTGTGTTAGGACAGTTATACGAACAGCATGAAAAAGTTGGAGACAATAAAAGGGCAATTGAACAATACAAAAAAACATTAGCTAAAAAACCTTATTATGAAATGGAGTTTAACTCTCGTATTAAACTCGCGCTGCTTACAGAGTTCAATGAACGCACGGCTCTAAAGTTAAAGCATGATCTTTTAAAAATGCTTAAGGATATTAAAAACGATGAATATCAAGATGTAATTTACTACACCTTGGGGCAATTAGAAGAGCGGGAAAAAAATTACGACATCGCATTTAAATATTACAAACTCTCAGCATCAAAAAGTAAAACCAATGATGTTCAAAAATCAAAATCGTATTTGCGTATTGCTGAAATGAGTTTTGATAAAGAAGATTATCCACAAGCAAAAACGTATTATGACAGCACGATTGCTTTTATGAAAGAAGATGCTTATGGTTACAAAGACATAATAAGCAAAAAAAATAGTTTAGATGTTTTGGTTGGGCACATAAACACCATTAAAACACAAGATAGTTTATTGAAGCTAGCAGCTATGGATAGCAGCACAAGAAACGACTTCATTAAAAAAATGATTAAAAAAATTGAAGAAGACGAATTAAAAGCAAAAGAGTTAGCTGAGCAAGCAGCAAACACTGACAATGGTGCAGACATCAATAGTAACAATGCTTTTCAACCAACAGCCGGCAATATTGGCCAATGGTACTTTTACAACCAACAAACCAAAGCATTTGGTGTAAACGACTTTATAAAAAAGTGGGGTAACCAACGTAAAAATGAAGATAACTGGAGGAGATCAAATAAACAATCCACCATCGACCCTTGGCAAACTACTGGGCAAGATTCTCTTGACGCTTACAAAGATAGTTTAGCGGTAAATAAAGATTCAATTCCATCAAATACTAAATCAGTTGCTTATTACCTAAAAAACGTACCGCTTACTAAGGCATTACAAGATTCTGCTCATCAAACTATTTTAAACTCTTACTACTCTTTAGGAACAATTTACCGCGAGCAACTAAACAATAATAAACGTGCTGTTTCTACTTTTAACACAATGAATCAGCGCTATTCACGTAACGAATATGAAGCATCTAGTTATTATCAGATGTATCGAATTTATTTGCAAGAAAAAAACACAGCTAAAGCTGAAGAGTGCAAGAACTTTTTGATTAACAATTATCCTAATAGCGATTACACGCAAATTATTAAAGACCCTAATTTTGCAAGTGCAGTTAACGCAAAAAAGAGTGAAGTAGAAGCTTTTTACACAAAAACTTACGAGCTTTATACTTCAAGCAATTACGCGCAGGCATTAGGTAATTGCAACGAAGCTTTAAAAAAATATTCGAAAAACGATTATTCAGCAAAATTTGCTTTAGTGCGGGCCTTGTGTATTGGCAAAACGCAAACCGTTGATTCATTGGAGCGCGCATTAATATCAGTAATACAAAAATATCCAAGTACAGAAGTTGACGGCCCTGCAAAGGCAATGTTAGATGCAATTAACAAAGCAAAGAACCCCAATTCAACAGCAAAAGTTGATAGCTCAAAAATAAAAGCGGTAGATCCGGATGCATTCAAATTAAAAGATAGCACAGCACACTATTGGGTTGTTTGTGTGCCACAAAGTAGAGGAAACGTAAATGCATTTAAAACAAAACTATCTAACTTTAATAACGAGTTTTATAGTGTAAAAAAATACCAAGCTCAAACATTGGTATTAAATACAACAACAGTTGTTTTCCTTAAAACTTTTACCGATAAAACCGATGTGCTTTCTTACAACGATTTTATTTTAAAGAAAACAGAAGTGTTTGCTGATTTACAAAAAGAAAATATTTCTGTATTTGGTATTAGCGAAGACAACATGATTTTGCTAATTAAAAAGAAAAACATTGAAGAATATAAAACTTTCTTTAATGTGAATTATGTGGCTAAGAAACCATTGTAAGCAAGTAAACTCATTCTTTTTCAATCCCTCATAAGTAAATGACTTTGCCTTTACAACCCTTATATATAGGATGTAAAGTAGGCGAGCTGTAATTGCTATTAAAACACCTGATTCAATAGCAGAGGAACAAACTTGGAAAGAAAAGTATTTTAAATTATTAGAAGAGCATAATTTTCTTCTTAAAAAAGAGTTTTAGAAGTTACTTAAAGTAATGCTTAAAGAGCCATTAAACCCTCAATTTTTGTTGCTTTTTTATAAATCTCAATTATTTCATCCGCACTCATAACAACTTGCTTCGAAGTAATAGAAATGTATTTTCCACTACTCGATGCTTTCTGAAGCACTTCTGCTTCTTCGGTAAACAAAGCTTCCACCAAAGCCATTTTTTTATTGTCGGCAGGTATTATAAACTTAAACATGTACACACTTGGGAAAGTATGCTCCTGCTCTAATTTCTCTTTTAACTGTTCGTAGTTATAGTTAGTGTCCATGATGTTGTAAAGGCAAGAAATAAATTTTGTAAATTAAGTAGAACCCGAAAACAATTAATATAATACCTGAAATCATGTTTACTACTTTCATTAGTTTTGGAGTAAGAAATCGTTTGATTTTATATGAAACAAATGCTTTTAGTAAATCCGTAGAAAGCACTACACCCAAGGTAAAAGCAAAGAATATTATTATTTTAAAATAATCGAATTCAAATTTACTTCCAACCGTTGTAGCAGTTGCTAACCAAAAAATCCACACAAAAGGATTTAATAAATTAATAAAAAAACCTTTTAAACCCAACATAAATGGGTGCGGTAACTTATCCTTTGAATCAATTTTATTTAAAAACTTATCCTCTCGGTTTTTATTTACATCCGTTTCTATATTTAAATGATTAATACCTGTCGAATCTTCTAATTGCGCATCTGTTTTTGGTGGTTTACTGTATAAATTAAAAGAGCCATAAACAATAAGCACTATCCCACCTACTACACCAATAAATGATTGGCTTTTTGGATTACTTAAAAAACCTTGAGCCCCCAATGCAAGTAAAACAAATATCAAAATTACTAAAGCCAAATCGCTAAGAAAAATCCCAACAGCTAATGATCCTGCAGACTTAAACCCATGCTTAATTCCAGTATTAATTAATGCAAAAAAACCAGGCCCGAACGAAAACGCCAAAACCAATCCAAGAATTAAACCTTCATAAATTGCTGCAAACATACATTACTTATTTTTTTGTTGAAGAAATTCTAACCAATCCTCTAGCATCTTTCCCTTCATCACCCTCGGAAATTTATGTTGTGAACCCAATTTACCCCTGTGTTCCATAAAATTCATAAATGTTGCATGAGGCAACACATCAACTATCACATCCTTTAATGCGTGACCACGCTCCACACGATAGTCATCATTTAATACTTTTAAATGATTATCAATCCTATTTTTTAATTCTGCTATATCCACTTTATTATCTGATGCTATAAACCAATGGTGCGCAAACAATCCATTGTGAGGCACGCCAGCTACTGTATATTCACCAACTTCTATATTCATTTCTTGTGATGAAAGTATAAGTGCTTTGTTCATATTATCTACACTTAAATGCTCACCACACATACTTAGGAAATGTTTTGTACGCCCTGTAATTATTATTTCAGCTTCTTCTACATTCGTAAATCGTATGGTATCTCCAATTAAATAACGCCATGCTCCTGAGCATGTAGAAATTAATGTTGCATATTCAACACCTTCTTCTACTTCATTTATTAATAATGTTTGTGGATTATATTTTAAATTTCCATCTCCATCAAAATTTTCATCGTTAAAACGAATGAACTCAAAAAAGATTCCATTATCCAATACCATTTTCATTGCCCCGCTTTTATCCGAACCAACTTGGTAAGCCATAAAACCTTCGGAAGCTAAATAGGTATCTAAAATAATTAAAGGGAAAGAAGTTAGTTTTTCGAAGCTTTTTAAGTATGGAGTATATGAAACACCGCCACTTACATAAATGCGCAAATTAGGCCAAATATCATGAATGGTTTTTACATTGTAATGCGCAATAATTTTTTCCAGAATAATTTGTATCCACGCTGGAACGCCACAAATAACTCCAATATCCCACTTAGGTGCATTTAAAACTATATCGTTTAGTTTCGAATTCCAATCTCTGTGGCGAGAAATTGCTGGACCCGGTTTGTAAAAAAACTGAAACCAAAATGGGATGTTACCTGTTGTGATTCCACTTAAATCACCTTCGTAATAAGTACCATTAAAACTTAAATGCGTACTTCCACCAACCATCAACACACGTTTCTGAAAAAACTCTTTGGGTAAATCAACTTCTGATAAAGAAAGTGTTTGGCGCATACTAACCTTTCGTATTGCCTTCAGCATATCCTTAGTAACAGGAATATGTTTACTAGCTGCTTCTGACGTGCCTGAACTTAATGCGAAATGTTTTACATGATTTGGCCAACAAACAAAAGGCTCTCCATTTAAACAACGATACCACCAGTTTTTAAACATGCTATTATAGTCATGTGCAGGAATATCTTGCCTAAACGTATTATAAAAATTACGTTCCTTTAGTTTTTGACTGAATTTATAATGTTCGCCAAATGCTGTAAATTCAGCCTTTTTCATTAAGCCACGTAATGTGCTTAATTGTTTTTTTAATGCAGTTTTACGGGTAGGTGGAACTTTTCCTCTCAACTCAATTGCTTTCTTTAATATCGACCCTAATATTGCCATGTATAAAACTAAATCCTAAAACTTATTTGATATATCTAAAATCTTGATTGTTTTTAATTGCCTTTACACTTTCAAAAATCAATTTGATTACATTTTCTACGTCCTCTTTATGAACTGACTCAACAGTTGTGTGCATGTATCGCAACGGTAATGAAATCAAAGAAGAGACTACGCCGCCATTTGAATAAGCAAATGCATCCGTATCAGTTCCAGTTGCACGCGATACCGCAGCACGTTGAAAATCGATTTTGCTTTTCTTTGCGCTATCTATTATTAATTTCAATAAATTATTGTGAACTGCTGGCCCGTATGTAAGCACAGGTCCTTTTCCACAAGCTATATCTCCACTTACTACTTTGCTCATCATTGGTGTTTGCGTGCAATGTGTAACATCAGTAACAATAGCAACATTTGGTTTAATGCGATTAGTAATCATTTCTGCCCCGCGCAACCCAACTTCTTCTTGAACTGAATTTACAATGTATAAACCAAAAGGTAATTTCGTTTTACTTTCTTTTAATAATCGTGCAACCTCTGCAATCATAAAACCACCAATACGGTTATCCAATGCACGACCAACATAATAGCGGTCGTTAAGCACCATGAACTCATCTTCATAGGTAATAACACAACCAACATGCACTCCCAATTCTTCAACTTCCTTATCGGATTTACAACCACAATCTAAAAAAATATTTTTTAAACTTGGAACCTCTTCCTTAGCTGCATCACGCACATGAATTGCAGGCCAGCCAAATACAGCTTTCACTATTCCTTTGTCGGTATGAATATTAACACGTTTTGATGGAGCAATTTGATGATCCGAACCACCGTTGCGTTTTAAATAAATAAAACCATCTTTAGTAATATAATGTACAAACCAAGAAATTTCATCTGCATGAGCTTCAATAACAACTTTGTAAGGAGCATCCGGATTAATAACACCAACTGTGGTTCCATAGTTATCTACAAAATGTGTATCGATATATGGTTTGATATAGTTTAACCAAACTTTTTGACCTTCCCACTCAAAACCTGTTGGTGAAGGATTATTTATATACTTTGTTAAAAACGAAAGTGAATTTGCATTTAATATTGATGCTTTGCGTTTCTCCTTTTTTAGCTTTGCCATAAATTTAAAATAAAAGGCTAATTTAATGTTTTTGCTCTTAATAAAAAAGCTAATTTTACTCATTATTAACCATGCAGGAATACTTAGAAAATATTGACAGAGCGCTTTTTTTAGGCATTAATAATGCTCACTCTGTGTTTTTTGATTGGTTAATTCCTTATGCAACCCAATTTCATATTTGGACACCACTTTTTGCTTTAGCAATTTACTTTTTATACAAAAAATATCAAAAAAAATTAGCGCTTATTTTAGTGTGTTTTGCTTTATTAATAGGTATTACCGACCCAGTTGCCAACCTTGTTAAAAAATCGGTTAAACGAGTTCGACCAACACATAACATTGAAATAGCTGATCACGTAAAAACTGTTGATGGTTATAGAGGCGGCGAATTTGGTTTTGTATCAGGGCATGCAGCCAATAGTTTTGGAATTGCAGTTTTACTTTTTTTGCTTTTTAAAGGCGCAAAATTATGGGTAAAATTAATTTTTATCGATTGGGCAATTTTTATTTGTTATACGCGCATTTATTTAGGTGTGCATTATCCAGCTGATTTAATAGGCGGGGCAATTATTGGAATAGCAACTGCATTTATCGTGTATCGCTTATATCTATTTCTTGAGAAAAAATTATACAAAGAAAAAACTTTTAGTTATGAGAATTAATTTCCGATTTACATTACTTTTTGCATTCATTTCTTGCACTGCAATTGCACAAATGCCTAATTCTGACATCTACCTTTTTACCATTAAACTTACTGGAAGTACAATGATTGTGAAGAAGGGAGAAAATATTACTAAGCGCGAAGGCTACGATAATCAACCGTTTTTTACTCCAGATAACAAATCATTATTATTCGTGTCGATAAAAGAAGACAAACAAGCTGACGTATACTCTTACAATTTAGGAAATCAGAAAACCATTTCAATAACACAAACGCCTGTAAGCGAATATTCGCCTATTGTTACACCTGATGGAAAATTTTTTACTACTGTGGTTGTTGAGCAAGATTCTACACAACGAATTTATAAATATGATTTTAAAAACAAATTAAAACCGGAGTTATTGTTTGATGAAGATTCAGTTGGATATTACTCATGGCTTAATAAAGATTCAGTATTATACTATAAACTAACTGCCCCGCAAAGCTTACACGCATACGATATAAAAAACAAGCGCGATGTATGGATTGCTAACGCACCTATTCGTTCATTTAAACCAATTAAAAATGTTAGTTTTTTTTACGGCACACAAGATAAGAACGAAACAATAATTCGCATTTATAATATGCGTTTAAAAAAATCGGAAGAATACGTTGCAGTAAAAAAAGAGAATGAAGATTTTATATGGGACAAAACTTTAGGATTAATGAAATCAGACGGTAGCAAAATAATGCGTTACAACGACGATATTAAAACTTGGGTTGAAATGGCCGACTTCTCTTCATTTGGTGTAGGAAAAATTACGCGCTTCGCTTTTAGTCCGAATGGCAGGTATATTGCTGTTGTTGGAAATAAATAAAACCTTGCGTAAAGACATTAAGAAGTTAGAGATAAACGCTTCCTAGGATACCTTAATCATTTCTTTCAATTCGAATTACTTAAGATTAGTTAAGAATTAAGTTTACAAATTTCATGGAATAATTCGGATATTCATTCACTTACTTCTGCATTACCCATAGTTTCTACTCTAATGAAAATTATTGGATTGCAATGTTGAAATAGTATTGAGGAGTGCAGATTTGTCTTTATAATAGGATATTATAATAAATTCAAGTTTCATTTTAAAATAGGTGCTAAACTTAATTCTTACTAAGGTAATCTTTTCTTATTTTTGTGAAACAAAATTCTGGCATGCAAAAAATACTTATTACTGGTTCTAACGGATTACTTGGACAAAAATTAGTTTACAAACTAAAGTTAGATAATACTGTTCAATTAATTGCAACAGCACGTGGCGAAAACCGATTGTTAGACCAAGTCGGGTATGAGTATTGCTCACTAGATATTTCGGATGAGAAGAATGTGAACGATGTGTTGAGTAAATATCTACCCGATATAGTTATTCATACTGCTGCTATGACAAATGTAGACGCTTGTGAATTGCAGCAAGACGAATGCAAAAAAATGAATGTAGATTCAGTACTATATATTGTTTCAGCATTGGAAAAATTAAAATCTGAAAGTTATAAGCCACATTTAGTGCATGTTTCAACAGATTTTATTTTTGATGGAACTAAAGGACCTTTAGATGAAGATGAAATGCCCGCGCCACTAAGCTATTATGGTTGGTCGAAATTAGAAGCGGAAAATATTGTTACTAAGAGTAATTTAAAATGGTCGATTGCACGAACCGTTTTGGTTTATGGAGTGGTTGACAATGCAAGTAGAAGCAATATTGTTTTGTGGGCAAAAGGCGCATTAGAACAAAAGAAAAATATTAATGTAGTTAACGACCAGTTTCGTACACCAACATTAGCTGAGGATTTAGCGGATGGTTGCATTTTAATTGCGAAGAAATCAGCCGAAGGAGTGTTCAATATTTCGGGGCCTAACTATATGCACATTTTAGAATTAGTAACACGTGTTGCTGATTTTTGGAAATTAGATAAAAGTCTTATTACACCAAGCACAAGTGAAGGAATTAAACAACCAGCAAAGCGCCCGCCTAATACTGGATTTATAATCGATAAAGCAAAAACTGTTTTAGGCTATAAACCACATTCGTTTGAAGAAGGTTTAGCTTTAGTTGACAAGCAGTTGACGAAAATAAATTAAACAGGTTATCTTTTTGTTTCTCTATTGCTTAATACTCTTTTAATTTGCAAGAGTATTACCTTTTTCATCTAGGTTTTAATTTTCTTGTAAAATATTTTGGTTAAAAAACTTCGGGCAAACCATCCAAAATGTAATTTTCAAAACAGAGGGAACTTTTGATAGTGTAAACTTATATTTTCAAGATGAAAATAAATTTGGTTTGTTTACTAGAAACGGAAAGGGTTTGACCGCTAAAGGCGTAAAGCCAATATGTGTATTTCAACAAGTTTTTAAATCAACGTATCTTTTTGGTGCCTTTTCACCAATTAATGGTGATAGTTTTTTACTCGAACTGCCATTCTGTTGCTCAGAAACATTCCAAATTTATTTGAATGAGTTTTCAAAACAAAACATAAATGAACTTAAAATTATC
>CANJJP010000004.1 GCA_947474485.1 Bacteroidota bacterium
GAGCGTATTTGCAATCCCGGTGTTTTCCAACGTATTAAAATTTTGCGTGTACGGCGCATTTAAAGTTGTTAAAGAAACTTGTGCATTTATTGATTGAGAAAAAAGCAAACTTGCTCCACCCAATATTAACGATTTAAAAAAGAAATTAGAAGTAGTTGTTTTTATCATGTATGTTAATTTAGATAACTAAAATATAAAGAAAATTTAATTTAAACATTACATATCTCACTTTTTATATTTTATGTTTTAAACATAATGAGAAATTCCAAATTATCTTAATCAAAATTAAATAAGTACATTAGCCTTTTAATTTTATACAATTTGACATTCGAAGATTTTAATTTTGACGCTTCTTTAATAGAAGGTCTTTACAGTATGGGCTACAAAAGTCCAACACCAATTCAAGAACAAGCTATTCCGATTATACAAGCGAATAAAGATTTAATTGCCTGCGCACAAACAGGTACTGGAAAAACTGCAGCTTACTTATTGCCAATCATGAATAATATTCTAAAGGCAGAAACACGACATTTAAACACATTAATTATTGCTCCAACTCGTGAGTTGGTTATTCAAATAGACCAACAAATTGATGGCATGGGATATTTTTGCGGAGTTGGTTCTATCGCAATATACGGTGGAAACGATGGTATTGTATGGGAACAACAAAAACGTGCATTAAGAGAAGGCGTTGATATTGTTTGCGCAACTCCTGGAAGACTAACAGCATTATTACAAGCGGGGCATATCAATTTTGAACATTTACAACATTTAGTGTTGGATGAGGCAGATAAAATGTTGGACATGGGATTTTTAGATGATATTAAAAACATCATTAAATACATTCCAGCTAACCGACAAACCATTTTATTTTCGGCAACCATGCCACCTAAAATGCGCACACTTGCCGAAACAATTGCAAAAAATCCAGAGCAAGTAAACATTGCAATAAGCAAACCTGCCGAAAATATTGTGCAGCAAGCTTATGTTGTTTATGACAATCAAAAAGAAAGATTGCTTACTGAGATTTTAAAAAATCCTGATTACTTGTCGGTTATTATTTTCTCCTCAACAAAAGATAACGTAAAGCTTTTAGAAAGAACCTTAAAGAAAATAGAACCATCATTAAAAGCATTTCATAGCGATTTGGAGCAAACAGAGCGTGAAGAAATCATGCGTGAGTTTAAATCAAAACGCATACGCATTTTAATTGGTACCGATATTTTATCGCGTGGTATTGATGTGGACGGAATTTCATTGGTTGTAAATTACGATGCTCCTCCTGATCCGGAAGATTATATTCATCGTATTGGTAGAACCGCGCGTGCATCAAAAGCGGGTGTTGCTATTACGTTCATTAACCCAAAAGATCAGCCTAAATTTGCAAAGATTGAAGCTTTAATGGGGCGTGAAGTTGACAAATTACCCGTTCCTACCGACTTAGGTGAAACACCAGAATATAATCCTGAGGCAAATAAAAAATTAGCTTTTGCTCCCGGTGGAAAAAGACCTTTTAATAAGAAAAAGAATTTTAAAACGAAGCCGAGAAATTAATTTATTTCTAGTTTCTGGTTCCTAGTTACACGTTAAACCAGAAACTAGAAACCAGCAATGATAATTATCTTCCTCTCCAGGTTTTCTCGTTTAGTAGAATGTTTATATCAACGATGAGTTTACTTACTTCTGCTGAATCAGTTCCTACGTAATAGCCACGAATGTTGCCATTCCAATCTATTAGGGCAAATTTATCGGTATGTATAAAATCTTCTTCTCCACCGTTTCCTTCTTCTGCGTCTAACAAATAACTTACACGTGCTTGTTCGTAAAGTGCAGGTTTATTGCCCGTTAAGAAATGCCACTTGCCTTGAATTGCCTTATGATTTTTTGCATAATTCATCATTGTTGCAACACTGTCTTCCTCTGGGTCAACAGTATGAGATAATATTAAAACGTTTTTATTTTTTTCAAATGCTTCTTGAACGCGCTCCATTTGATTACTCATAATTGGACAAATAGATTGACAGGTAGTAAAAAAATAATCACACACAAATACTTTACCTTTTAAATCTTTTAATGTAATAGTTTCATTGTATTGATTTTGAAAAGAAAAATCTCGTATGGCATGAAAAACCGTATCGCTTTTTCCCGAAATTTTCTTCGGACCATAATAAGGCAAAATGGTTATTGGTTTATTTTCTGATTTTTTTAGAAAAAAAACGCCGACCAATAGTATGATTAAAACAATTGGTGCAATATATTTAATACTTTTGGAATTCATATTCTGCAAAATTAGCAAACAAAGCGAATGAAGAAAAGTATTTTCCAATTCAAAAGTAGCGAATTAGGTTTTGGAAGTAAAAATTTCGAAGGTCAAAGTCGGTTTTTAAATAAGGATGGAACTATAAACATTAAACGTAAAGGCAAAAACATGCTTGAAAACTTTGATGTTTTTCATTTTATGATAAATGTCAAGTGGCGATACTTTTTCTTACTAGTCTTAATAAGCTATCTTTTTATAAACTGCATTTTTGCATCTATCTATTATTATTTGGGCGCTGAAAACTTTGGCAATCTTTCTGCTACAAACTCTTTCGAAAAATTTCAAGAATTATTTTTCTTCAGTGCACAAACCTTAACAACCGTTGGTTATGGATATGTGTATCCGCATTCTGCATCGGTAAGCACTGTTGCGGCTATTGAATCTATGTTAGGTTTATTAGGGTTTGCTTTGGCAACCGGTATCCTATATGGACGTTTTTCTAAACCTAAGGCTAGTGTCCTTTATAGCGAAAACATGTTGTTAGCACCTTATAAAGACCAAACCGCTCTTATGTTTAGAATTGTAAATCCAAAGCAAAACGAATTAGTGGAAATTGAGGCGCAATTAATTGTAAGTATGCTTAATTTAGAAACAAACTCTAGAGTATTCTTAACATTAAATTTAGAGAGACAAAAAATTAGCTTCCTATCGCTTAACTGGACAATTGTTCATCCAATTGATGAAAATAGTCCGTTCTTTGATTTGAATAAAGAAGATATCATTAAGACTAACCCCGAGTTCTTAGTAATGATAAAAGCTATGAATGATACATATAGTCAAGTTGTTTATTCTAGATCAAGTTACAAGCCTGAAGAGCTTGTTTTTGGGGCTAAATTTAAACCGATGCTGCCAGTTCCTCATAAAAACGGTATGCCTGTACTGGATATTACCTCATTAAACGATTTTGATTTGGTAGAACTTCCATCTATTAAACAAAAAGCTATTATTACAGAAAACTGATAAACAACTGTATTTTAGGCGTAAATTGTTGAAAATTTAGGCGATTAACCATTTATTTTGTTCTATCTTTGCGCACAGTTTTTATAAAAAGCTGTATGTCTACAACAACCAAATATATCTTTGTTACCGGTGGCGTAACATCCTCTCTAGGAAAAGGAATCATCTCAGCTTCATTAGCAAAATTGCTCCAGGCAAGAGGTCATACTGTTACCATCCAAAAATTAGATCCTTATATCAATGTTGATCCAGGAACTTTAAACCCATACGAACATGGCGAATGTTATGTAACCGATGATGGTGCTGAAACCGATTTGGATTTGGGTCATTACGAGCGTTTCCTTGGTGTTCCAACATCTCAGGCTAACAATGTTACTACAGGTAGAATTTATCAAAGTGTAATTGAAAAAGAACGTAAAGGTGAGTTTTTAGGAAAAACGGTGCAGGTTATTCCGCACATTACGGATGAAATTAAAAACAGAATTAAAATACTAGGCAAAACTGGTAAATACGAATTTGTAATTACCGAAATTGGTGGTACTGTTGGCGATATCGAATCACTACCTTACATCGAGGCGGTTCGTCAATTAAAGTGGGAAATGCCTGATGATTGTATGGTTATTCATTTAACTTTATTACCATACCTTTCTACATCTGGCGAATTAAAAACAAAACCTACACAACACTCAGTTAAATTATTATTAGAATATGGTGTTCAACCGGATGTATTAGTTTGCCGTGCTGAACATGCAATTAATAAAGACATACGTCGTAAAATTGCATTGTTCTGTAACGTAGCTGCAGAGTCGGTTATTGAAGCCCTTGATGCAAGCACGATTTACGAAGTTCCATTATTAATGGAAAAAGAAAAATTAGATGCAATTGTATTAAAGAAATTTGGTTTCTCTTATCAAAACGAACCTGATTTAGAAAAATGGAAAGGTTTCTTAAACCGTTTACACCATCCAAAATCTGAAGTTAAAATTGGTTTAATTGGAAAATATGTTGAGTTAAAGGAATCATACAAATCAATTGCAGAAGCATTTATACATGCAGGTGCAATGAACGATTGCAAGGTTCAATTAGAGTGGATACATTCTGAAAGCCTTACTGAAGATAATATTCAAGATAAATTAAAAGATCTTAAAGGAATTTTAGTTGCTCCAGGTTTTGGAAACCGTGGTATTGAAGGAAAAATTGCAGCTATTAAATTTGCACGCGAAAACAAAATTCCGTTTTTAGGAATTTGTTTAGGTATGCAATGTGCTGTAATTGAGTTTGCTCGTAACGTGTTAGGATTAAAAGATGCGCACAGTCGTGAAATGAATCCTGCAACAAGCAGTCCAGTAATTGATTTATTAGAAGCGCAAAAAAACATTTCTCACATGGGTGGAACCATGCGTTTAGGAGCTTATCCATGCAAAGTGGAAGAAGGAACTAAAGCATTTGATGTGTATCAAAAGAAAGAAATTTCTGAACGCCACCGTCATCGTTATGAGTTCAATAACGAATACATTAAACAATTTCAAGAAGCTGGAATGGTTTTATCAGGTGTAAATCCGGACGCAGGTCTAGTTGAGATTGTAGAATTACCAAACCATCCTTGGTTCATTGGAGTTCAGTTTCATCCTGAATACAAGAGTACCGTGATTAATCCACATCCTTTGTTTATGGGATTTGTAAAGGCTGCTATGAATAATTAAGATTATTTTTTTCTAGTCTTGAATAAAATTGAGTTTAGAGTAAAAGTTGATACTTGTTTATCGTTGCCTATTCAAGGGTCTAATCGCGGCCATAACGTTGGCGATTTATTAAAAGCATTTACAGCAAGTGTTTGGTGCGTTGCAAATCGTTTTATGCATACCGAAGTTACACGGAATGATGACGCTTTAAGCACTATTTTTAGTTGGAAGCATGTACCTGGACAATTTTAAAAGCTTTTACGCTTCCGAAGCTGCGCTAACATTTGTAATAATTGCTTACAACTTAATATCAATATTCAGAATGTTTGTACTGCAAGAAAAAACACAGAAAACACTTACAACACTTAGATATAGAGGATTTGCTATAGGTGCTTATTTACAAAAGTAAAAGATAGATTATTACTAAATATAGCCCTCCATAAAAAACGACGACATTGGTTCAACTCTTTGTGGGATTACAACATCAATTTCCCAGTAGAATTTTCTAATTCGTAATCTGTTTTAAAAATAAAAAGGTCGGCGTCTTAAATAAGAACCGACCTTTTTATTAATTTGATTATAAATTATTCATTCACGATTTTTCCAAACCAAAACACATTTACTTATTAATTTACTTCTAGATTTACTGATGAATTAATCAATATAAGAAGTAATAATTTTTACTTTATAATAAACCATTTTTTTCTTTCCAAGGTAAATTAGCATTCCATTGTTTCATTAATGCTGGCAAAAAATCAGGTTTTACTTTATCTCTTAATCCTTCAATTGTTTCTGGGTCGTCTGTTTTAATTTCTTTCATAGCTTTTTCAATAAACTCATCTTCTGTCATTGGTTTTGTTTGAGCAAAAGAATAGAAGCTTATTAGGATTGCTAATAATTATGATGATGTTCTTCATTGTTGTATTAAAGTTCGTTTATAATTACAAAAAAGGATGCTTTTTAAGCACCCTATTTTTGATTTATTTTATTGCCTTTAGAAGTCCTTCAAGTGATTTACTATATAGATTGTATTCATCTCCATAATCAACAAAGTAAGTATCGCCTGTGGCTATATCTTTAATATAAAAATATATTAAATCTACTTGTGAATTTTTAGTTTTCCACTCTCCAGTTGTTCCTCCAGAAATTGTATTTGAGCGCAAGTAATAACGTTTATCTCTAGGGCTTTTAGTAGTGAATGTTAAAGCCATATACTTTGCACCTGTTTTTGAAACATCGTCATTGATTTTTGAAATAGAGTACTTTCCATCAAATTTTGATAAAATTTTTACTATTTTTTTATTCTCATCAGGAACCATTTTATTTGAATTTTTTGTTGCATTGTATACCATAAGGTTCATTTTGCCAGTAGGCGGTGTATCAGGTAGTTTCATTTCAGAAAATTCATAAAACACAACTCCAGCAGTTTTAATATCCTTTGGGAATTCATTAAATTTATTTCCTTTTGATGTGCTTTTAAATATGTTTGGGTTTTCAGAAATAACCTGTTCCTTTTTTAATAGTTTGGCCATTTCACATTTTGTTTTAAAACTACTTAGCACACTTTTTAGGTCAGTGGCTCCATCTACAAAAGCATCTTGGTCATTATCAAAAAAGTTTTCTTTCCCATTAAATTTAGTGACAAGAATGTTGTAAGTAATATGAATTTTAGTTCCCATGTCCATTTCACTAAGATTGATTGCAATGAAATTTACAGCACCACTTTCCTTCATGATTTTTTCAGTTTCGGAAGATTTTTCATTAGTTCTAGGCCCCGCTATCGAAACATAGTTAGTAACATTAACTCCGATTGATTTAAAATTTTCGTGTATTTCTTTCAATTGTTTTTCTTGATCATCTGATATTGATGAATTAGGAGATTGTGGTTCGAGCATGTAAAACACAATAGATTTTTCTGATAATAATGTCTCTGGTAATTTGTTTTTTTCAAAATTAAAAAACATCATAGGTAAATCTGACCCAGCTTGCCCTAATAGATTTGATGTTCCAATAAGTAAGGTCAGTAATAGTAGATTTATTTTTTTCATAAATGTTATTTAAATTTTAAATTTATTATTTGGCAGAGTTCGCTTCTTTTTTAATTTCATCTATCGATTTTTTGATATAGCCATCTGTATTTGGGACAAATTTTGAATCTGCAACTGGGTCTTTAGAAACTGCTGTTGCTGTAAACTTCATATTAAATGGCCCAAATTTAGCTTCGTATTCCAATGGTGCCCCTTTTAATCCTTTAAATTTATTTACTCCCCTAGCAGCCCCCTGGCCTGAATAAGGTAATTGATCTGTGTGCCAAACAACTGTAACATTCTCTTCTCCTTTTTCATCCTTCGATTTTATTACCGCTTTTTTACAATCGTAACCAGCAATTTTTTTTGTTTCATCCTTATATTCAATAACAGCCTGTGTTTCTGTCGCTTTATTTTCTTCTTCCTTCTTTTTAACATCCTCAATCTTGGCCTCGGTATAACTTTTTTGCCCCATTTGCTCTGTTAAAACTGTTACTTTTTTTTCATCATTTATTATTGACATGTTTAAAAAAGCATTTTCAATATCTATTCTGGATTTGTTTCCTTTGAAAGTAACAATTTGTTCTGTACCATCCATTGAAGCTGCCATTTCTGGGGGCAACCCTTCACCTACAACATTATATGTTATTTTTCCTTCTTTAATTTGTGAGATACCTGCTAATGAGGTAATTAAAATAGCTGCTGATAAAATTATTTTTTTCATTTTTGTATATTGATTTTTTTATGCCTTAATTCAAGTATCGTACCAAAAACTATTGAATTGATTTAAAGAATGCATCCATTTCAGCTTTGGTAATTACTTTGTAAAAACTAGGTAGTTCGAACATCGAATTAGGAATTTCTTCTTTTCTTACCGATTTTGCTATGAACTCCATTTCCATCCCAAATTTTTGAAGTCTAAATTGCATTACCAAGCCATTAATACCTTCATAAGGCGTGCTGTAATTAGCCTTTTTTATATCTAGTTCTTCTGTATAATAAATATCAAATTTATTTGATGGATCTGATAAATTTGTTGCAATTACCTTTTTACAATTATAACCAGCTATAACTTTGGTTTCGCTTGTTTCTTCAAATTTAAACTTATAGGATTCTAGTTCTTTTTTAATTTGTTGTTCATCTTCAATGCAAGCATTTTTCATGTCAAAAACCTTAACCATAGTTGTAAACGTTTTAGTTTTAGGGTTCGCCACAAATTTAGAAGTGAATACCCCCATGGTTGTCATTTCTGAACAAAAGAGATCATTTTTAAAAAACATCGACATCCCATTTGGAGCTAAACCTGCCATTGGATGATCCTTGTCAACAACAGAAGCTTCGTACTCAATAACACACTCTGAAATAAATTTAGGGCTATCGTGAGAACAAGAGCCCAAGAGAAAAGGTATAATTAAAGTAACAAGGACTCTAGTTAAAATGTTCGGGTTTTTTTTCACAAAAAGTATTAATAACAGACCCCTAAAATATGCATAATTTCCCTTATTCTCAAAAAACACCTTGGTTTTTATTTTTGTAAATAGAAATAATTTTTCTATATTTGACCCCTCAAATTATATAAGATGTTAATAGTACAAGTTAAAGAAGGTGAGTCTTTAGAAAAAGCTCTTAAGAAGTTCAAAAAGAAGTTTGAAAAAACAGGTGTTGTAAAGGAATTACGTGAGCGTCAAAAATTCACTAAGCCTTCTATTAAGCGTAGAGAAGCTGTTATTAATGCAGTTTACAAGCAAAAATTACAATTGGGAGAAATAGAATAATTCTATTCCTCTTTATTTTATTTCAAATATTTAGTAAAATTAACTTTCAGGTTAGGGTTTAATTAGTTAAATTCGTCTGAAAGTTAATTTTATTTTTTATGTGGCAGGAGGAAGAAACCTTATTCTTTGATTACTTAAGCTACGAGCGTAAGTATTCGCCACTAACAATTGTTTCCTACCGAAACGATTTATCACAATTTAAATTGTTTATTGCCGAAACCTTTGGTGATACTGCACTTTCTCAAGTAGATCATATCATTATTCGCGAATGGATTGGTAAATTGAAAGAAGCTAAAATTGCCTCTTCTAGTATAAACCGTAAACTTAGTACTTTAAAGTCTTTTTTTAAGTTTTTGCAACGTTTACATCCTGAAATTAATAATCCTTTAAGTAAAATTCAGGCTCCAAAACCTAAAAAACGTTTACCTGTATTTATTGATGAAAGCCAGATTCCACGATTGGATATGAGTGTTTTTGAAAGTAACTCTTTTGACGAAATTCAAGAAAAGTTAGTGTTTGAGTTCTTTTATCAAACTGGTATTCGGAGAAATGAATTACTCTTACTTAAAGAAAGTGATGTTAATTTGCATGGTTTAAGTATTAAAGTGCTTGGGAAAAGAAACAAAGTGAGGGCAATTCCGATTGCAATCGAGTTTAAAAGAATGTTGGCGGCATTTTTTAACTTAAAGAAAATCAAGGGTATCGATTCTGATTTTTTCTTTTGTGATAAAAAAGGAAACCATTTGAGCGAATCATACGTTTACAAGATTATAAAAGAGCAAATTGCCACAATTTCAACTTTGCATAAAAAAAGCCCGCATGTGTTGCGACATAGTTTTGCAACACACTTATTAAACAACGGTGCCGATATTAACGCAGTAAAGGAATTGTTGGGGCACAGTAGTTTGGCAGCGACGCAAATTTATACGCATAATACAATAGAGAAATTAAAGAAAGTTTATAACCAAGCTCATCCAAGAGCATAATCTAAAAAAGGAGGCAAATATGACTATTAACACACAATCGGTGCATTTTGATGCAGACACTAAATTGTTAGACTTCGTAAATGAAAGAGTAAATAAGCTAAGTTCGATATATGAAAACATTGTAGATGCTGATGTTATCTTAAGATTAGATAAATCAAGCACAAACGATAATAAGATTGCTGAGATTAAAGTAAAAGTAAAAGGCACCGATTTATTTGCAAAAAAACAATGCCTCTCATTTGAAGAAGCAATAGATAATTGTGTTGATGCATTAAAAACACAATTAAAAAAATATAAAGAAAAAGTTCAAGCAGTTTAAATTGCTAGATAAAATATATTGAATCCTCATCCGTCTTGTCGGATGGGGATTTTTTTTGTTTAATTTTAGGTGATAAAATTAAATGAATGAAAACTACTTTACTACTTTTTTTACTACTTCAGATTTCACTATTTGCACAACAACCTGAAGTTGTTTTAACAACAGGGCATACCGACATAGTTAGTTCTATTGACTACAATAACGATGGAACTATAATGGCAAGTGGAAGTTTGGATAAGCTAGTTAAATTGTGGGATGTGAAAAGCGGTAAAGAAGTAAGGACATTATCAGGAAATGATGGGCGGATAGAATCAGTTGAATTTTCACCAAGCGGAAAATTTATTTCTGCCGTTCTAAATTCAAATCAAATTAAAATTTGGGAAACAGCAACGGGTAAATTAATTTCAAAAATCGAAAATTCTTCTACTTACAATGACTTAGAATTTGTTAAAGATGATGAACGCATTATTTATATTTCAAACGACAACAAAATTGTAATTTATAATTTCTCGCAACAAAAAATTGAAACGGAGCTACCTCAAGATTTTATTACAAAAATTAGGTTGATTGAAAATGGTGCTAAAATGGCAACCTATACTGTTAAAGGAGAATTTAAAATATTTTCATTACCCGATGGAAAAGAATTGTTAAGTACTCCCCTTTATAAAGGAGAAGAAATTCCACAAGCATCTATTCCTATGTATTTGTCGCCCGATGGTAAAACCATTGCGCTTACACTATATAATAATAAAGTTCATTTTATGGATGTAACTACAGCAAAAGAAATTGCCGTAATGAAAGACCATGCAGCAAAAAATAATTTAATAAAAGCAGCTTGTTTTAAAGGAAATTATTTTTTGAGTGCTGATGCAATTAAAAATGTTTTCCTTTTTAATATTACAACAAAAAAAATCGAAAGGAAGTATGAATTAACTGAGTTTTACCCTTCCTGTCTTTCCCCACATCCTCAGCAAGATTTGTTTGTGTTGGGCGATTTTAAAAAAATATTGGTTTGTAATTTATTAGATGGTAAAGTAAATAAGGTTTTCGAAAGCAGGGCAAGGCGAATTTTGAACATGGCCTACGATCAACAAGGCAAATACCTTGCAACTGCAAGTGATGAAATAAACGTGAAAATCTGGAACCTTGCTGAAAATAAAATTGAACGAAGTATAATGGGATTTTTTCCACTTACTTTCACAGCAGATGGAAAGAAACTAATTACCATGTATAACAGCATTGGTTTAGCTATTTGGAATCCTGCTACTGGAGAAAAATTACTGGAGCTAAATACCGAATACGAATTAATCCAAACTTTAGCCGTAAGTGCTGACGGAAAGTATTTAGCAGGAGCAGGTTTTATGGGAATACTTAAAGTATGGGATTTAAATTCGGGTAAACTTATTAAAAAATTTACTGGTCATGCTGGAGGTATTTACGGGATTTCATTTAGTCCAGATAGTAAAACCATTGCCACTGCTGGCATGGATCAAACCGTTAAAGTATGGGATTTTGCAACAGAGAAGGTAATCAAAACATTGGAGGGGCATGAGATTTTAGCAAGTGATGTGCAGTTTACTCCAAATGGAAAATACCTTTTATCATGTGCTTGGGATAAAAAAATTAAAGTGTGGAACACAAATGATTGGTCACTTAATAAAACCATTGAAGGGCATGTGAACATGCTGTTAGATATTGATGTAACTGCTGATAGTAAATATGTAGTGAGTGCTTCTGGAAACAATACAGTTAGTCCTGCTGATAATACCATTCGTATTTGGGATATAGAAACAGGGGCAATGATTTGCAGATTGGATAACCCAACGGGGCAAATTAATAAGGTAATTTTTGATAAAGGAAAAGATATTTTGTTTAGTTGCTCAGAAGACGGGGCTGCTAAAATTTGGAATTATAAGGATTGTAAACAATTGGCAGGTTTAATTGCTTGCTCGGGAACAAACTATTTAATATATAGTCCAGATAATTATTACACCTGTTCGCAAGAAGCTTTAAATAGTGTGAGTTTTCGTATCGATGATAAAATTTATCCTTTCGAGCAATTTGATATTCGCCTCAATAGACCTGATATTATTGCTGAACGATTGGGTATGACTCCACAAAATTTAGTAAATGCATACAAATACGTTTATAAAAAGCGATTGAAGAAAATGAATTTTACCGAGGAGCAGCTAGGTAAAGATTTTCATTTACCAAAAGTAGAATTAGTGACAAAAAATATCCCTTTAGTTACTAAAACGGGGCAAATAAATTATAAAGTGAAGTTGAGCGATAACCTTTATAAAATAGATCGTTTGATGGTTTATATTAATAATGTTCCAACGCATAGTTTTAATGGAGTAGATTTAAAGGGTAAAGCTTCAAATTCATTAGAATATGAGGTTACGAGCGAATTAATGGTTGGTAAAAACAAAGTTTCATTATCCTGCATCAACGAAAAAGGAGTTGAATCGATGGTGGAAAATTTTGAAGTAATTCGGGAAAACAGCTCAGGAGGAAAAGCTAATTTATATGTGATTAGTATAGGTGTCTCAGAGTATCAAGACAACCGATACAATTTAAAATATGCAGCAAAGGATGCAAATGATGTGGTAAACAATTTTGTTCAAACAAAAGAATTATATGCAAATATTTACACCAAAACATTAATCAATAACGAAGTAACCAAAGATAACATTAATGCTTTGAAAGAATTTCTGAAGGGCACTACCGTTGATGATGTTGTGATTGTATTTGTTGCAGGGCATGGCTTGTTGGATGAAAAACTCGACTATTATTTTGCAAGTCACGATGTAAATTTTGATAACCCTTCAGCGGCTGGAATTCCTTATGAGGAAATCGAATCTTTGTTCAATAATATTAAAGCAATTAAAAAAATTCTGTTTATGGATACTTGTCATAGCGGCGAGCTAGATAAGGATGAAGTGCAAAGTAAAAACAATACTCCATTAGAAAAGGGTGATGTTAGTTTTAGAGCAGTAGGCGAGGGTGTTGAATTAAAAAATCCATTTGGAGTTGAAAACAGTATTCAGTTAACTCAATCGCTTTTCGGAAATTTAAAAAAGGGAACAGGAACAACGGTAATAAGCAGTGCGGGCGGGGCAGAGTTTGCGTTGGAAAGTGATACTTGGAAAAACGGATTATTTACTTACTGTTTATTGAATGGGCTTTCACTTCAAATGGCGGATGTAGATTTTAATAAACAAATATTTGTTTCCGAACTTCAAAAGTATGTTGCACAGGAGGTGAAAACCTTGAGTAAGGGCAAGCAGCAGCCAACTGCCCGCGAGCAAAATCTCGACCTCGATTTTAGGTTGAAATAGGCTGAAATTCTTATATTTGCACAAATTATTTTTATGCAAAAGATTAAAATTGGAGTACTAAGAGAAGAAAAAAGTCCACCTGATAAACGTGTGCCTCTTACTCCCTTAATTTGTTCCGAATTAGTTAGAAAATATCCCCAAGTCGAAATAGTTGTTCAGCCAAGTAAAATACGTTGCTATAGCGATGATGAATATGTTGCATTTGGTATTACCATGCAAGAAGATTTAAGTGATTGCGATGTGTTGATGGGAGTAAAAGAAGTTCCTAAAGAAAATTTACTAGCAGGAAAAAAATACTTTTTCTTTTCGCACACCATAAAAAAACAACCACATAATGTGAAGTTGATGAAAGCACTTATTGAAAAGAAAGTGCAGATGATAGATTACGAAACACTAACAGATAAAAACCATAATCGTATCATAGGTTTTGGCCGTTACGCTGGAATAGTTGGTGCTTACAATGGAATTTTAGGTTATGGTTTAAAATATGATTTGTTCCGCATCAAACCTGCAAATCTTTGCCGTGATAGAGCGGAGATGGAAGAAGAGTTGAAACGGGTAAAACTTCCGAACATTAAAATTGTTTTAACTGGAGGCGGACGTGTTGCTAATGGTGCAATTGAAACATTAAGCGCTTTAAGAATAAGAAAAGTTACTGCTGAAGAATTTTTAATGGCATCCTATAGAGAGCCTGTTTATTGCCAGTTAAACCCACGTGATTATGTTGAGAGACCTGATGATCATAATTTTGATTTAAATGATTTCTTCAAACATCCTGAGCGTTTTGTGTCAAAGTTTGTTCCTTACACTAAGGTTACTGATTTATTTATTTCCGCTCATTTTTGGGATCCACGTTCACCAAAAATGTTTACTAAGGAAGATATGAAAGCTTCTGATTTTCATATCAGTGTTATTTCAGATGTTACTTGCGATATTGATGGTTCTGTTCCAACTACAATGAGATCTAGTACCATTGCCCAACCTTTTTATGGTTATAATATAATTAAGGATGAGGAAGATTTACCATTTAATAAAGACACTGTTTGTATAATGGCAGTTGATAATTTGCCTTGCGAATTGCCACGTGATGCTAGTGATGATTTTGGTAAAGACCTTGTAGAGCGTGTACTTCCGAACATTATTTTAGAAGATACGGATAAGGTAATTGAAAGAGCCTCTATCTGCAAAGATGGCAAGTTAAC
>CANJJP010000005.1 GCA_947474485.1 Bacteroidota bacterium
AAAATCAAATGCTATTTTTGCTTCATCGTGCACTTACCTAATACCCGTAGTTGCAATGATGTGGGGCGTTTTTGATAACGAACGAATTGTATGGCCACAGTATTTATCAATCCTTGTTATCCTTGCAGGAATTTGGTTAATTAATAAGAAATATGTTGAGAAGGTAATTAAGTAAAAAATTATTAGAATTACCAATCTCTTACGAATATACGAATGGATACTAATTACTAGCACAGAAGTTTTCGAAGCAATTCGTAACATTAGTATATTCGTATAAAATCGTAATCACTACAAAAAAAGGCAGCTAAGTATTACCTCAACTGCCTTCCACCTTATAAACAAACAACAAATTAAGAATTCACCAAAAGCTTAAATCCTTTTCCGTGAATATTAATAATTTCGACTTTTTGGTCGTCTTTTAAATACTTACGAAGTTTGGCAATGTAAACATCCATACTTCTTCCGTTAAAGTAATTATCATCGTGCCAAATCGTCTTTAATGCAAAGTTACGATCTAACACATCGTTTTTGTGAACGCATAACAAACGTAACAAACCCGATTCCTTAGTAGTAAGTTTTTGTTGTTGACCATTGTGCTCCAACAATTGTTTCTCACTATTAAATGTATATGCGCCTAATGTAAAATTATTTTGCTCATTGCTTATCGACATTTGTTTGTTAGTACGACGCAATACTGCCTGAATTCGAACCAATAATTCGTCCATGCTAAAAGGCTTAGTAATGTAATCATCACCCCCAGCATTAAATCCTTCAATGGTATCCTCTTTCATCGATTTTGCAGTTAGGAAAATAATAGGAACATTTTTGTTATTCATTCTTATTTCCTTTGCTAATGTAATTCCGTCTTTTACAGGCATCATCACATCTAACAAAATCAAATCATAATCCTGCTTACAAAATAGGTCGTAACCTTCTTTTCCATCCTTACCTAATTTTGTTTCATATCCTTTTGCGTCCAGATACTCTTGCAACAAGGTTCCCAAATTTGGGTCATCCTCAACTAATAGTATTTTCAATTTTTCTGTGCTCATATTGTTTTATTTTTGTTGTGTATGTGTTTAGTTAGTTTCCTCTGCTTTATACGGAAGAATAACTTTGAAGTTACTTCCTTTGTTTAATTCACTCTCTACAATAATCTCGCCACCATGTTTATTTACGATTGCTTGTACATAACTCAGTCCTAAACCAAATCCTTTTATGTTGTGTACATTGCCCGTTGGTATTCTATAAAATTTCTCAAATACCTTTTTTAAATTCTCTTTACTTATTCCAACTCCACTATCCTGCACCGAAAATAGTATGCCATTATTTCTGTTTTCCGTTGTAATAACAATCTCAGGAACTTCCTTCGAGTACTTAATGGCATTGTCCATTAAATTAAATACAATATTAGTAATATGTACTTTATCGGCAAGTATTTTGGTATTAGTGGCAAAAAACTTGGGTATAATGGTTCCTCCTCGCTGTTCAACTTGCAATTGTATGTTTTGTATTGCTTGTTGTATTATTTCATGAAGATCTATTTCTGTAAGCTTAAGTTTAAAATCGCCTTTATCTAAAATGGAGGTTTGCAATATACTCTCTACCAACACACTTAATCGTTTATTTTCTTCCTTAATCATTTTTACAAAACGCTCTACCTTTTCTGGAGTTTTAACTATTGAATGATCGTTGAGCATTTCGCTGGCTAATGATATGGTTGAAATTGGTGTTTTAAACTCATGCGTCATATTACTGATAAAATCGTTTTTTATAGCTGAAAGTTTCTTTTGTCTTCTAATTGTAGATATGGTATAATAAAACGAAACAGAAAGTATCACAATTATCAAACCCGATACAAGCAGCATTCCACCTAATGTTTTATACAAATAACGTTTGTGCTTTGGAAAATAAACAGATAAAAAAGTTGGTTTAATAAACGCATTGTTAGGGGCCAAGTTTACTTTAAAATAACAACCTGTTGTATCACACTCGTGCACCGCTTTTGTAAAATCGCCTACCGCCGAGTTTTCATTTACTGTAATACGATAAATATAATTCGATGTTATTCCATGTTCAACCAATTCCTCTCTTAATAATGAATCCAACAAAATAGTATCAATGTGCGGTTTATAATTTTTGTAAATATTTATACTTACCAATTCTTCAAACAAATCATTTACAATTTCTGTTTTTTGCTGCATTAACTCCAGCTTCATTTTTTCGGTGTTATCTGCGCCACTAATTTCATGGCCCAACGGGCCTAAAAAACCACTTGCTTGTAAGGTATCGCCTTCGTACTTATTAATGGTGGTGGTGGTAACTCCGTTTGAGTCGGTGCTCATCTCCTCCATTATTTTAACATTCACTTTATCAAGCGGAAATGAAGGGTTGCCCATAGTTGAATCGGCACCCATGATTTTTTTAATCGAATAATCTGCCGGATAAGTACGAATCCCTTGTTTTCTGAATTTTATTTTTTTCTTGAGTTTAGCTGCAGCCGAAGTTTTTTCCAACTTCTCTACCACATTATTTAACGCATCATTAGTTGAGTTTCTAAATTCATCCTCACGCAATTCAACTGCATTGCTAATCCAAAATAACTGAACAGCAATAAGCGCCAATATAGAAACACTTGCTAAAATTGTAACCGCACTAACATTCTGCTTAAACATATATAGCAAATTTAATCATTAAGCATTGAATTACAGGTAATTATGAAATTTTAACATTTAGGTTGTTATTTAAGTTTGGTTAACAATGATTAATCATATATATTTGCTCTAGGTTTTAGTTAGTGTTTCATAGGTTGTAAATCGTAAGATTTACGGAAAATCCCTCGAGAGGTCGAGGGATTTTTTTTTGAAGGATACTTAACTACCTTTGCAACAATGAAGGAAATTATACGACTTACAAATATTGCAAGGCAGTACACCATTGGTACTGAAGAAATTCATGCTCTTAAATCGGTTAGTTTATCTATTCATAAAAATGAGTACGTTGCTTTAATGGGACCATCAGGCTCTGGTAAATCTACACTCATGAATATTTTAGGTTGTTTAGATACTCCAAGCACTGGCGAATATATTTTAAATGATATTTCTGTTGCGCGCATGTTAGATAACGATCTAGCGGAAGTTAGAAATAAAGAAATTGGTTTTGTTTTTCAAACATTTAACTTATTGCCCCGCTCAACTGCATTAGAAAATGTTGCGCTCCCTTTAGTGTATTCAGGTATTTCAAAAGTTGACAGAGAAAAGCGTGCAAAGGAAGTTCTTGAACAAGTCGGTTTAACTAACCGTATGATGCATAAACCAAACGAACTATCAGGTGGACAGCGCCAGCGTGTTGCCATTGCGCGTGCATTGGTTAATAAGCCTGCAATTATTTTAGCGGATGAACCAACAGGAAATTTAGATTCAAAAACATCCGTAGAAATAATGGGCTTGTTTGAAGAGATTCATAAAAATGGTAACACTATTATTTTAGTAACGCATGAAGAAGATATTGCACGTCATGCTCATCGCATTGTTCGTTTAAAGGATGGTTTAGTTGAAACAGATGAAGTTAATGATTCAATTAGCTTTGTAGCATCACGCGTTTAATATGGGAAAATTAATATTAGTACCTACGCCAATTGGTAATTTAGAGGATATTACATTAAGGGCCATTCGCATATTAAAGGAAGCTGATTTAATATTAGCAGAAGACACACGCACAACATCACATTTATTAAAGCATTTAGAAGTGCATAAGCCACTTCGCTCTTATCACCAACACAACGAGCATAAGGTTGTAGAAGATTTAATTTCCACTATCAATCAAAACACAATAACAATTTTAGTAAGTGATGCAGGAACTCCTGCAATCTCTGACCCAGGTTTTTTATTGGTACGCGAATGTATAAAAGCTGGAATTATAATTGAAACATTGCCAGGTCCAACAGCATTTGTGCCAGCTTTAGTTAACTCAGGTTTTCCTTGTAATGAATTTACCTTCATTGGTTTTCTTCCGCAAAAAAAAGGTAGACAAACCAAATGGAAACAATTAACAGAAGAAACGCGTACTTTTATTTTATACGAATCACCTTACCGATTAGTAAAATTATTAGAAGAGATAAAAGAAAATTTAGGTGAAACACGTAACGTTTGTGTTTCGCGTGAGCTAAGTAAACTATTTGAAGAAAATAAGCGCGGGGCAGTTACTGAAGTGCTTAATCACTTTAAACAAAAAACAGTTAAGGGAGAAATAGTTGTAATTGTAGAAGGTAAACACGATAGCAAAAAAACCGATGCCGAAGAAGAAGATTAAATCAAAAAACCACAATGTTGGCGCTCCTCCCGGAGAACTGTATTATTCAGGTTCGGAGAGCAACAATGATGTGAAAATTTCTTTGATTCAATATAATGAAGCAACTTTTTCGGAGCAAACTTTTTTGGATGTTGATTCCATGCTTAAAGAAGTTAAGCCTGGTTTAATAAAGTGGATTAATGTTGATGGAATTAATCGCTTGGATATAATTGAAGCAGTTGGTAAAGCATATGGCATTCATCCTTTAACACAAGAAGACATTGTACATGTAGATTCTCGTCCAAAATTTGAAGAGTACTCGAGATATGTGGCATCCATTTTACAAATGCTATATTATGATAACGGAGTTAGGTACGAGCATTTAAGTATTGTATTATTTGAAGATACTGTCATTTCTTTTCAAGAACCTTGCGGTGGAGATGCTTTTGATGTTATTAGAACAAGATTACGCGAATGCAAAGGACGTGTTAGAAAAATGGGTCCTGATTATTTAGCTTATGCATTAATTGATGCTGTTGTTGATCATTACTTTTATGTGACTGAAGAGTTAGGCGAAAAAATTGAGCTTTTAGATGAAGATATATTAAACAATATACACATGAACGGTATCATGCATCGCATTCACGAATTAAAAAGAGAAGTACTACTTACGCGCAAATTAATTTGGCCTGCACGAGAAATGATTTTAAACATGATGCGCAGTGATACCGAATTAATTAACGAAACAAATAGCATCTATTTGAGAGATGTTCACGATCATATTAATAGAGTAACTGAAACTGTTGACCAATATCGTGAAACACTCAATAACATTATGGAGGTTCATTTAGCAAACAATGCTAATAAAATGAACGAAGTAATGAAAGCCTTAACAGTAATTTCTGCAATTTTTATTCCTGTTACTTTTATTGCGGGAGTGTATGGTATGAATTTTAAATTTATGCCTGAACTCGAAACAAAGTATGGTTATTGGATAACGATTGGTTTCATGCTTGCCCTAATGATTGGAATGGGGGTTTACTTTAAAAGAAAAAAGTGGTGGTAAATGAATCCGACGCGGCTGATGACTGTTTACAAGGCTGAAAATAACGACGCAGATGACGCTTTTTTGCGAGAACTAATTCATCCAAAACTTACCATTCAATTGCTGCTCCGCTTTAAGCATGTGCATGAATAATTTAAGTTTCGCAATTAAAAAATCTTCTTTTTGTTTTAATTCAGGGAAAGAAATTAATTCCAATTTTTCTTCGCTCGTTAGGTTTAATAACACGGCCACATTGTAAACCGAAACATTAGTAAAGGTTTCAACAGGAATTTCCTTTTGCTTTGCTAATTTAATATACTTCTTAAGTGAACGAAACATTTTGTAACGACTAGAAGTCATATCATCTTCATACTCTTCAATACTTGCTGCACCGTATAATTTAGGTTTTAAAACCTTAGTGTATTGTATAATTTTAAACGGGGCAATTCCAATAACTTCAATATCTAATTCCCCATTTTCATGTGTTTTAATAATTCCTTTTATGGCAACTTCAACGCCGTATAAAGACAATTGATTGTTTTCGATGTATGGAATGCCAAAATTGGCAGCGTTCTTCAAACAATCAACCACCAATTCCTTGTATCTGTCCTCAAATATGTGCAATACTTTTGTTTCACCCGGTAAAATCACCGTGTTTAAGGGAAACATTGGTAGTGTTAAAATATTAGGTTCCATTCTCTATTCTTTTTTCCTCATTAAAAAAAAATTAACCAAAGATTTTTAGCTTTGGTTTGCCCACATAACAAGTTCGGCAAATGTAAATCTATTTTTATCTAAAAAGCAAATTTTTCCATTAATTCAATAAAATTTAACATCCAAAACGCCTTTCAAACCTTATTTTTTACCAAATGTAATTTCTATTTACAATTGTTTTTAGCTTAATTTTTTCTAACTTGCCCTACTATGAACTATCAAACTAAACAAGGCTTACAACTATATTACGAGCTACACGGCAAAAAGGATGCAGAAAAAAGCATAATTTTTTTAAATGGACTTTCTCAATCCACGATTTCATGGCTTTTAACAATTCCCTATTTTACAAAAGACTACCAAGTAATTTTAGTTGACCAAATTCTACAAGGACAATCGGATAAAAACACCGAATGGCAAACCTTTGACCAGCATGCAACCGATATAAAAGACTTATTAAAGCATTTAGGAATTAAAAAACCAATTATTGCAGGTTTATCTTATGGTAGTATGATTGCACAACATTACGCTGTTCTATTTCCTGATGCGTTGGAGAAATTAGTTTTAATGGCAACACTTGCACACAAAACTCCTTATTTTGATGCTATTGGACACGCTTGGTGGCGTGCCTTGGAAGCAGGCGGGTATCCATTAATGTTTGATGTAATGTTACCAACTGTGTTAAGTGAGCATTATTTTAAAAATCCTTTAATACCAATAAGCGTTATGAAAGATGCACGTTTACATTCGGGATTGGATGCAACAGCATTAATTAAATTAATGAAAGCAACTGAGGCAAGAGAAGATTTTCGTCCGCAATTAAAACACATTAAAGTTCCAACACTCATTATACAAGGCGAAAAAGATTTATTATTACCTCCACATTTTGCAGAAGAGATTCACAAAAACATTCCGCAATCGCAATTAGAAATTATTCCTTTTGTTGGACACACTTTGAATTTAGAAGCTGTTCCACAAATTACTAAACTGATATTGGATTTTATTAAATGATAGATGCTCCCAACATATTTTCTCTGTTTCCTAATCTCATTGCTGCGCAAAGCAAGCGTTTTGGAGGTGTAAGTGAGGGAGATTTTAATTCGCTTAACCTTGGTTTAAATACAGAAGATTTAGAACAACATGTAGAACAAAATAGAAAATTATTTTTCACGTCACTTGGTATTGAAGAATCAAATCTTGCTTCTTCCTATCAAGTACATGGGACTGAAATTTTAATTGCGAATGAAGCGCAACGCGCAACAGGTTACGATGCAGTAATTACAAACAAATTGAATTTATTTGTTGCAGTAACCATTGCCGATTGCACTCCCGTTTTAATTTACGATAAACACACACATGCATTAGCTGCAATACATGCAGGCTGGAGAGGAACTACAGCAAAAATAGTTGAACGCACATTAAACGAAATGCAAAAGAATTTCGGCACTAATGCTGCAGATTGTTTTGCATACATCGGCACTTGTATTTCTAAAAGTGCTTTTGAAGTTGGAAACGAAGTTGCAGAGCGTTTTGATAATGAATTTGTTCATTTTAATGAAACAAAACAAAAACACTATGTTGATTTGAAAGCGGCTAATTTGCAGCAATTACAACAATTTGGTATTCCCTCCTCACAAATAGAAATAGCAGAAACATGCACAGTACTCAATAATGAAAGCTATTTCTCTTATAGAAAAGAAAACGGAAAAACAGGTAGAATGCTTGCGGTGATAGGAAGAAAAGAATAATTACAAAAGCGCAAATTTACCACAGAGACAATGATTACTCATGGTTTCACGGAGGAATACCGGCAGTTTTCTCTGTGTTTCTTAATGCTCTCTGTGTCTCCGTGGTAAAATTTGAAATCACCAAACAAGCAGCGCGACTTCCAATTAAGCTCAAAAAGTATTTATATCTTTGCAATAGAAATTACAGGAATGATAGCAATTAAAAACACCATCGTATCTGACGATGTATTAGATAAAAAATTTGTTTGCGACCTTAATGCTTGCAAAGGCGAATGTTGTGTAGCAGGCGAATCGGGTGCCCCTCTTGATGTGGATGAGTTGCCCCGCATAACCGAAGTACTTGATAAAGTAAAACCATACCTAAACGCAAAAGGATTAAAAGCAATTAAAAAGCATGGTCCGTATGTATTAGATAGTGATGGCGACTACACTACAACTTTAGTAGGTGAAGAACAAGAATGTGCTTTCGTTATTTTTGATGAAAATAAAATTGCAAAATGTGCTATTGAGCAGGCATATAACGATGGAGTTATTGACTGGAAAAAACCAATCTCTTGTCATTTATATCCTGTGCGCATTACTAAACATAAAAATTACGATGCTGTAAACTACCATAGCTGGAGCGTGTGCAAGCCTGCTTGCGAATGCGGGGCAAAATTAGATGTACCCGTTTACAAATTTTTGAAAGACCCATTAATTAGAGCCTACGGAAAAGAGTGGTTTAAGGAGTTAGACCAGGTTGCGAAAGAAAGAATAAAGGCCTTGAAGAAAAAATGAGAGCCCTCGTTACAAAATCTACTGGAAGTTGGTATTTGCTTAGAACCGAAGCTGGCGAATACATTGAAGCACGACTTGCAGGTAAAATACGCTTAGAAGGAAGAAAATCTACTAACCCAGTTGTGGTCGGAGATTGGGTTAAGTATAAGATGGAAAGCGAGGATGGAAATGCCGTAATACAAACGATTGAGAAAAGAAAAAATTATATCATTCGTCGCTCATTAAATTTATCAAAGCAAACACATATTTTAGCAGCTAATATTGATCAAGCTGTTTTGGTAGCAACCTTGGTAATGCCACGTACATCAACGGGTTTCATAGATAGGTTTGTTGTTACTTGCGAAGCCTACAATATTCCTGTAACGATTTTATTTAATAAAAAAGATTTATTGAATGATGAGTTGATGGAAATACAACAAACCATGATGGATATTTATACCAACATTGATTATAACTGCATCAGCGTTTCTGCATTAAGTAATGAAGATATAGATGTGGTAAAAACTATTTTGAAAGATAAAACCACTTTAGTTGCAGGTCATTCGGGTGTTGGAAAATCCACCCTCATCAATGCCTTGCAACCACAATACAATTTAAAAACCGGAATTATTTCTGCAGCTCACTCCAAAGGAAAACACACTACAACATTTACTGAGTTACTCGAATTAGATTTTGGTGGTTTTGTAATTGATAGCCCAGGAATAAAAGAATTAGGTTTAGTAGAAATGAAACGCGAAGAAGTAGGCCACTACTTTCCTGAAATACGCGAACATATGAATGATTGCAAATTCAACAACTGCATACACGAAAACGAACCCCAGTGCGCCATTAAAGCTGCTGTTGAAAGTGGGGCAATAAATGAAGAGCGCTACATCAATTACCTAAAAATGATGAATGGTGATGAGATGGATTGGAATGAGTGGGATTAGATTAATTGATGATGCTCTAGAAAACACATAAAATAAAAAAGTGAAAATCATTGCTTGGAATTGCAATGGAGCATTAAGAAAGAAGTACGAAAGTCTTTTAGATTATAATGCATATATTCATATTATACAAGAATGTGAAAATCCAGCGTTATCAAAAGACAAAAAGTATATGGATTGGGCCTCGAATTATTTATGGATTGGTGATACGAAGAATAAGGGAGTTGGAGTATTTGTAAAACATGGTATTAAATTAAGTAAATTAGATTGGTCTAATGCATACAAAGACCACACAGTAAAGCATTTCTTGCCCTGCAGAATTAATGACACCTTCAATTTACTTGCAGTTTGGACACATCAAAATAGCTCACCCAATTTTGGATACATAGGCCAATTTTGGAAATACCTTCAAATAAACAAAGAAAATTTCAAAAATATCATTATTGCCGGAGACTTTAATAGCAATGTTATTTGGGATGAATGGGATAGATGGTGGAACCATTCGGATGTTATTAGGGAATTGGGAGAAATAAATATTGAAAGTTTATATCACAAAGTAAAAAAGGAAAAGCAAGGAAAGGAAAGTCAAGCAACTTTTTATCATCAACGCAATTTAAAAAAGCCTTATCATATTGATTATTGTTTTGCTTCAAAAGAACACTCAAATAAAATAGAGAGCTACGACATCGAACCATTCGAAAAACGGAAACATGTTAGCGACCATTCTCCAATAATCATGATAATAAAACATAAATGATTACTTACACTTCAATTCCGCTAATTTGCAATGGACAATTATTTACGGAAAGAAACTTCTAGGTTATGAATGTCGATAAGAGGCTTTAAGAACTCTTCTAAATCGTACACACATAATTGAGAAGCTGCATCACATAATGCTTTTGAAGGTTCAGGATGTGTTTCAATAAATACACCATCCACGCCGCTTGCTACACCTGCTCTAGAAAGTACAGGTAAAAATTCTCTTGCCCCGCCTTTTACATCCGAACTTGGAATACCATATTTACGAACACAATGCGTAATATCAAATACAACTGGGTAGCCTAAATTATTTAAATGATAAAAACTTCTTGGATCAACAATTAAATCATTGTATCCGAAAGTATAACCACGCTCTGTTAAAATTATCTGGTCGTTTCCTGAATCAATACATTTTTGCAAAGGATGTTTCATATTATCAGGCGCTAAAAACTGACCATGTTTAATATTTACAACCTTACCTGTTTTTGCAGATGCTTTTAATAAATCTGATTGCATACACAAGTAAGCAGGAATTTGAATTACATCAACCACTTCTGCAGCTGCGGCTGCTTGATCAGGATAATGAATATCAGTTAACAATGGGAAACCAAATTGCTCTTTTACTTTTGCAAGTATTGCTGTTCCTTTCGCTAAGCCTGGGCCATCATAATAACTTAAACTACTTCTATTATCTTTTTGGAAAGATGATTTATAAATAATTTTGATTTTCATGCGCTCAGAAACTTCACGAAGCTTCTCAGCAGTTTTCATCATTATCAATTCGTCCTCTATAACACAAGGTCCTGAGATTAAAAATAATTCTTCAGCACCACAAGGAATATCTCCTACTTTTACAATTTTCTTAGTCATACTACAAAGATAAGGATTTATAAATTACTTACTACATTTAGAGTATTAGGCACAACCTTTACAATTACTTCGTTTCCTGTAATTCCGGGCTCACCGTCAAAATGAAACGGTCCAGCCTCTTTTCTTATTAGTTTAATTTCTTTGCCAGAGAAGCTTTGCATATGTTTTGATACATTCGCTTTTCTTGCTAGAATTTTTATTAGTAGACTAATAGCTGATAAAATCCCAAATGGTTTTAATACGCAAACGTCTATTATTCCGTCATTCATTACAGCTTGAGGAGCTATGTAAAAGTTGTTTCCGTATTGCCCCGCATTAGCAAAGGCAATTAAAAAGGCCTTTACATTTTCTTCTTTTCCATCAACAATCAATTTATAATCCTGCGCTTGGTAGGAAAAAAATTCTTTCCAAATAATTCTGATGTATGATTTTAATCCACGTGTAGTGTTAGAGGCAAACAGCGTTCCTATGTGTGCATCAAAACCAACACCGCTTGTGCAAAAGAATGGAACGTCATTAATAAGGCCTGAATCAATTTTTTTTATTTTTCCCTTAGCAATTAAATTCAGCGCTTCTTTTATATCCATTGGCACACCAATACTTCTAGCTAATCCATTTCCTGAGCCAAAAGGTAAAATGCCTAATGCAATATCAGTATGGTTTACAGTTTGTGCAATTTGGTTTACAGTGCCATCTCCACCTACAGCAACGGCAATGGTATATGAATTAGTTAAAATTTGTTGCTGTATGCTTTTAAAATCATCTTTGTTTTTCCAAACAATAACATCATAATTAATATCAGAAGAAAAGTGCTCTTTTATAAAAGGAGGAATATCCATTTTCTTTTTTACTCCCGCCTTTGGATTAATAATAAAAACAACTTTTTGCTTCATATTTATTTTGAAGTTGATTTTATTGGTAAACTAACATAAAAACTTGTTCCAGCATTTTGAGTTGTTTCAAACCAAATTTTGCCATCAAATGATTCTACAATATTTTTTACCATTGCCAATCCTAGTCCCATGCCTTCAGATTTGGTAGAGAAATTGGGAACAAATATTTTGTCCATGGCTTCCGGCGCAATTCCTGTACCGTTATCTTTTACTTTTAGTATTATTTGTTTATTTTTTATGAATAGTTCAATTTCGATTTTACCCATTCCGCTTTCCGGAATAGATTGCTGAGCATTTTTTATAAGATTAGTACAAACACGAACGCATTGGTCTTTATCCACTTCCACAAAATATTTTTCTTGAGTCTTATCTATAAATGTTAATTCACTATTTTCTGTTTCTTTAAATAGTTCAGAACAATTTTTTACTAATTCATTTATACAAACCAATTCTATATTAGGAGTAGGCATTTTAGCAAAGGAACTAAACTCGCTTGCGATATTAGATAGCGCGTCTATTTGCTCAATTAACATTTTCGAAAGTTTATCAATGCGTTCTTTCATTTCTTCTGGGTCACCGCTACTTGTTCGCTGTAAGTGTTGTACACTTAATTTCATTGGAGTTAAAGGGTTTTTAATTTCATGTGCAACTTGTTTTGCCATTTCTCTCCAGGCGCTTTCACGCTCTGATTTAGCAAGTTTTTTTACACTTTCTTCTAACTGCTCAATCATACGATTGTACTCATTAACTAACTTACCAATTTCGTCTTTCTCGTTCCACATAATTGGTTCATTGCGCTTGCCAATACGCACATTACTTAAACGCTGTTGAATAATACGCAATGGTTTGGTAACTAAATTGGAAATAAATAATGCTGCAATAGTACTAAAGGCAAAAAGAATAACATAAATATTTACTAAGGCAACAATGTAGATAGATAACTCCTTTTCTAAATCATTTTGTTTAGCAAAATAGGGCAAGTTAACATAAGCCAAAAGCTTTCCGTTTTTATTATAAAAAGGTTGGTAAGCTGAATAATAATTTAATTCACCAACATTTTCTTTGTTTACAATATTTGTATACTTAGCAGCAATAATATTATCGTATGCCTGCGGGTTCATTTTTTTGGAAATAATTCCTTCATTAAATAATCGTGGTTGTGAAGAAGCAAACATGTTTCCTTTTAAATCAAACATTGTGATGTCAGTTGCAAACACTACTGATAGCTTTTTGAGAATGTAACCGGTATAATCTTTAAAATTTTCGGGCAAAGTATCTTGTTCTCCCAGCTTTGCTTGTAAGTCCTGCAATACCGAACGGGTTTTTTCATCTAATGCACTAGTGTTTTTCTCTTCAAATTGTTTGTTAATGAAAATAAAAGTTCCCAAACCAAAAGAGAATAAACATACTAGCACAACCGAAACAAGTAATAATTGTATTCGTAGATTTAAGGAATTTTCCTTTTCTTGTTTACGTGCTTGCCATTCTTTCGAATATAAAAACACCCACAAAATTAAACTGAAGAACATAAAGAAATAAGAGTTCGTTGTAAAACGTTCCCACAAACCACTGATTTCTTTGCTTATTACCACCGTTGTTAAATCATCAGGAAAATAAATTAAATGATAAAATCCACCATCACTTATGGTTAGATATTCATCTTTAGTTTTTTTCCAAGTATTATTAAAACCGTATGCGTATTTGCCTGAGCGCTCGAGCAAGCGATTGTTTTTATAAATAGCATACGAATAGTCGCTTAACACGCTATTTGTTTTCACTGATTTATCTAGCAATAATTCCGGAAAACCAATAACATCGGGGCTGTTTTTTGGTTCAATCTCAAAATAAAGGAAGGCAGGTTTTTCAATTACTCTTGTCCCCGATAACAAAGGGATTTTTGCCACATAACGTAAACGATCGTTCATATTCTGTATGTAAAACAAATCATCACATACTGTTTCTGCCCCACTTAAATTTATTTGCTCGTCAAAATAGCTGTTGTTTTCGTAATAAGGATTTGTTGTTGTAATTAATGGTCGGCAAACCGAATCAAACAAAGAAACACCAATATTATAACGTTCCCAATAGCCTCCTAAATAAACCTG
>CANJJP010000006.1 GCA_947474485.1 Bacteroidota bacterium
CTGGCTTGTAACCTTTATCCGTTTCTTTATCGTAATAAACACCAACCATCCATAATTTATTCCAACAGCCTCTCATTCCAACTAGTAATAAGATGATACAGAAAACACCTATTAAACGACGATGGCCTTTTGACCAATCACGCGCTTCTTGCCAAATTGTTTTGGATAATTCTTCCTCAGGAGTGTTATGCGCTACAGAAGATAATGAATTACGCACACCACGAAGAATTGTAATTAAAATAGCAAGTATCACAATTACAGCTAAAATCAAATAAAGTGGATCGATACCACCTTTTGTTTCTTTAGCAACTTCTTCACCCCCTGTTGTTGTGGAGGTTGAAGTTGAAGTGGTTGGCTTACAATCACCCGCAACAACATAATCAGTAATAGCCTTAATCTGCTCATCGCTTAAAGTTCCTTCAAAAACAGTCATGGCAGCATTACCGTTCTCTTTGTAAATCTTATTTGCATAAGCATCACCAGCCTTAATCATTTTCTCGTTGTTCTTGATCCAATTAAACAACCATTCTCCTTTAGGAGCACGGTCAGCAATACCTGCTAAACCTGGACCAGTTAGCTTTTGATCGCACATCGAGTGACAAACGGCACAATTTTGTTTAAATAAACCTTTTCCATCAGCACCTTGTGCCTTTGTTGTGAGAGTGAAGCCCGTTAAAAGCACGCCAATCAATAGATTCAGGGCCGATCGGGAAATATTTTTTATCATATTAAAACTTAATTTTATGACATTTCGATGACAAAAGTAGCCACCTTTTGGGTCGCAAATTTAACAGAAGATTACATTCGAGATACTGCAAATGTTAATTTTTGTAACGTTTTTTTTAATTTATATTCATTCTAAATAAGAAGCGATTTTTGGTCGATAGATTTGGGATTTTTATCTAAGGTAAATAGGAGAAGAAAAATCAATTTTCAAACTGAAAAAATAGTTTTTTGCTTGCGACAATTTGTGAGTTTTCGGAAAGAATTAATACTCCAATTCCCGTGAAATTGTGTTTTACAATTATCTTGCTATTTGTTGCTTCCTTAATTTCTAATGTTTGGATATTTCCCAATAAATTCAACACTTTTAAATTTATTTTTAATAAATCTAAATTCCTCGATTCAATAATTAAACAATGTGTTTCCTTGTCGAAATAACATGAAATAGTTTGGGTCGTATTTTGGGTTTTTATTGCAGTTTCAAAGCTAATTTTCCATGTTTCTTTTAATCGCAAATTAACTTGGTCAATCCCACAGGTGTAATAGAAGTTAGTAAGCGATTGAAAGCTCATTCCACCTTTTCGAGAAAATGAGGGGAAATTCGAGATGGAAAACCATTGATTTGAAGTTAAATCATATTTCCATAAATCATTATAACAATTCGCTAAGGTATCTATGCCGGCAAATACATACAATGAATTTTGATACTCGAAAATAGCAGCATAATTTCTGCCGTTTCCAGAAAAAGTAGATAGTTGTTGCCAATTAAATGTGAGCGGATTAAACTCATACAATTCTTTACAAAACCGATCATTTGTGTCTTTTCCAAATAATAGATAGCCTTTACCATTACAAACTGCTGTTGAGGCTCGCCATCTTCCGGCAAAAGGGATAGTGCCACTTACTTTCCAAGCATCGGTGCTCATTGAGTAAGCCCATATTTGATCGTTTCCTGAAATTCCCAAATTATTATTGCCACAAAAAACATAAGCAGTATCACCAAACACAAAGGAACTCATTGATGCTAAAGGTGCTCCTGGCTTAGGCGTTTTAGAAGTCCAGAAATTTGCTAAGGTATCATACATCCATAAATCGCTAAGTACTTGCCCCGCTGCATTCACACCCCCTAATACAAAACCGTTAGTGTTATTAGAAAATGCCACAGCATATTGTCTTTCATTACCTGCGGATAAAGAAGCAATTGGCGACCAAGCATCTGTATTAAAATCCAAGCAATAAAAATTGCCAGTTACATTTCCAAATGCGCTGAAGCCAGTTCCTACAAAAGCTTTAGAACCAATAACAAAGGCAACGCCATCGTCTCTTTCGTTGGAAGGAAAATCGCTTAATTGTTGCCATGATTGCGCTAATGCAAAAAAATGAACATTAAGAAAACAACAAAGTAGAATTATTTTTTTGAAGATGAGTTTTTGCATTTACAATCAATAATACGAAAAATTATTGGCTCAACGTAAGAGTTGGGAGAATAGTATGTTACTATCAAATGCTTACATTTGTTGCCATGATTTCTAATAGAGAATCAAGCATAGGTTTTTTTGATTCGGGTTACGGAGGTTTAACTATTTTAAGAGAAGTAGTAGCCAAAATGCCAGAATATGATTATGTGTATTTAGGCGATAATGCCCGTGCACCTTATGGTTCACGTTCATTTGAAACAGTATATGAATACACATTGGAGTGCGTGAAAAAATTATTTGAGATGGATTGTGAGTTGGTAGTACTTGCCTGCAACACAGCGTCCGCAAAGGCTTTACGAAGCATTCAACAAAAAGATTTACCTACACTTGCCCCGCATAAAAGAGTATTGGGCGTTATTAGGCCAACTACAGAAATTATTAGCAGCTATACTAAAACAAATAAAGTGGGTGTGCTTGCAACCAGCGGCACAGTAAGTTCACAATCGTATGTAATTGAAATAAATAAATTTTCGCCAGAAGTAGAAGTGTTTCAAGAAGCTTGTCCTATGTGGGTTCCACTCATTGAGAACAATGAAATTAATAATGAAGGGGCAGATTATTTTTTTAAAAAACACATTGAAAACTTACTAAATAAAAATAATGAAATTGATACGATTTTACTTGGTTGTACGCACTATCCTTTGATTATAGATAAAATAAAATCGCTTGTTCCTCCTAACATAAATGTAATTGCGCAAGGTGAATTACTTGCAAACAGTTTACATGATTATTTAAAGCGTCATACCGAAATTGAAGTGAAACTAGGCAAAAACAAAAATGTAGAATTTTTTACAACCGATTCAACCGAATTGTTTGATCAACACGCTGGGGCATTTTATGGAACTGAAATTAAATCGCAACATTTAAAGCTTTAATTTTTGGATAGTGAACATTTAAATACAAAATTCTCTTAAAACTTTAATCCAATTATTTCCTGATTTAATTATATTCGTAAACTGATAAATGTCAGTTTTTACTTTGCTTAAAGCAACTACTTTAGTTGATAAATAAGAAAGTGAAACAGAGTAAAATCCATAATAACAGCAAGATGGAAAGCTTAAATGCTTTGTTTTTATATTCTACAGAAGGAATTATTATTGCCGATAAAAAAGGGCAAATAATAAAAGCCAATCCTAGCTCAGAAAAATTATTTGGATATGGCGAAAACGAATTAGTTGGTTTAACTGTTGAGGCATTAATTCCATCTCGTTTTAAAGAAAGGCATGAAGGTCATCGTGAAAACTACAATAAAGCTCCTCATCCAAGGGCAATGGGTAAGGATATGACCTTATTTGCAAAACGAAAAGACAATTCTGAATTTCCAGTTGAGATTAGTTTAAGCAATTACAAACAAGAAGAAGAACCTTATGTAATTGCATTTATAATTGACATTACTGAGCGTAAACAAGCCGAAGAAAAAATTAAACGAATTAACATAGAGCTTGAACAAAAAGTTACTGAGCGCACAAAGGTTTTACAAGAAGCTTTAAGCGAATTAGAAAACTCGAAAGAAAAATTAAGTAAAGCCTTAACGAAAGAAAAGGAATTGAACGATTTAAAATCTCGATTTGTGACTATGGCTTCACATGAGTTTAGAACACCTTTAAGTACAATACTTTCATCAGTTTCATTAATTGATAAATATAAAACAGAAGGCGAAGACGATAAGCGCAAAAAACATGTTGACAGAATTAAATCATCTGTAACCAACATGACTTTTATTTTAAACGATTTCCTTTCAGCCGAAAGATTAGAAGAGGGGAAAATATTTGCTAAACCTAGTGAATTTAATTTGCCTGAGGTAATTGAAGAAATAATTTCTGATATTAAAAACATTCAGAAAAAAGATCAGCAAATAATACAAACACACGCTGGAGAAGAAATTGTTAATTGCGACAAACAAATGATTCGTAATATTTTATTAAATCTACTTTCGAATGCAATTAAATTTACTGGAGAAGATGGATTAATAAACATAACAACATCAAACACTCCAAAAGAAATTAAATTGATTGTAAAAGACAATGGAATAGGTATTGCAAAAGAAGATCAGCAATATTTATTCGAACGTTTTTTTAGAGCAAAAAACGCAACCAATATTCAGGGAACAGGATTAGGCTTAACCATTATAGTAAAATATTTAGAGGCGCTCGACGGTAAAATAGCTTTTGAAAGCGAATTAAATCAAGGAACTACATTTACCATCACCATTCCAAATCATTAAATAAAAGCACTATGCAAAAAATAATTTTATTAATTGAAGACAACCAAGACGTAAGAGAAAATACGGCTGAAATTTTAGAGTTAGCAAACTATAAAGTGTTGCAAGCAGAGAACGGGAAAATCGGAGTTGAAATTGCACAAAAAACAAAGCCTGATTTAATTATTTGTGATATTATGATGCCAGTGCTTGATGGTTATGGTGTAATTCATCTACTAACCAAAAATGCTGAAACAGCTACTATTCCTTTTATTTTCCTTACTGCAAAATCTGAACGTTTAGATTTTAGAAAGGGAATGGAAATGGGTGCAGATGATTATATCACTAAACCATTTGATGATATCGAATTATTAAATGCTGTTGAAAGCCGAATTAAAAAGCACGAATTAGTTAAAGCCGATTATCCAAAAAGCATAGAAGGATTAAGTACATTTTTTGATGAGGCAAAAGCTTTTGAAGAATTAAAAAAATTATCACTTAACAAAAAAACAAAGCCCCTTAAGAAAAAAGATATTCTTTTTACAGCAGGTAACGACGCTACATATTTATATTTTTTAGGTAAAGGAAAAATTAAAACATATAAAGAACATGAGTACGGTAAAGAATTAATTACTCAACTTTACAAAGAAGGTGATTTTATTGGATACATTGCTTTGCTTGAAGAAAAACCTTATGGCGAAACCGCTGAGGCAATGGAAGATAGCGAAGTTTATTTAATTCCGAAAGAAGATTTTTATAGCTTAATGAATAGCAATGCAGGCGTAATGAAAAAATTCATTATGATATTAAGCGACAACATTGTTGAGAAAGAAACCCAATTGATAAACCTTGCTTATAGCTCTGTTAGAAAACGTGCTGCAAATGCTTTAGTTACACTTTACGACAAATACCACAAAGAAAGTTCAAACACATTCAACATATCTATCTCACGTGAAGATATGGCTAATATTGTAGGTACTGCAACAGAATCACTTATTAGAACATTAAGTGATTTTAAAGAAGAAAAATTAGTTGAAATAAAAGGAAGTGCAATTACTATTTTAGATATTGAGAAGTTACGCAAATTAAAAGCGTAACTCACTCAATGTTTTTCCTTCTTCATTTTGTTTTTGTAAGGACCAGCTATCGGTAACGGTAGTTTCTATCCATGAGTTTCCGTGTTTACGAAATACTTGAACGTTTAAATCAAATTGCTCTTTAAACTTTTGTTCTAATTCACCAACTGTCATCTCATCACTAAGAATAATTTCTCCCGCTTTATGCAAATGAGTTAGTTGTTTTTTATAAACCATTTCACGCTTTGAACTTCCTTCATAAACACTATGAGAATTTTTAAAAAACTCCAATTTTAAAAACGGGTACTTTGCACCAAACTCTTCCTGTATTTGTTTTATTGATTTTTGATTATTAATTGTCATCTTGAACTTATTTTAATTTTATTAATCGTGTATAGACATTACAGGTACTTTTGACTGAAATGCAATTAGCTTAGTGTTTGTTTCACCAAACATGTTGTATAAAAACGAATGCGAATGACTTATTAAAGTAATCAAATCAGTTCCATTTGCTTTCATGTATTTTGCTAAGCCTGTTTTAAAATCTTTTGCTTCAATGGTTTCAACTAGTAAATCTTTATTTTTAATTTTCTCTATTATCAACTCATCTTCTGTGCGAACATGTAAATTCATACTTGCACATTTATGCGCTTTCATAAACGCTTGGTGCTTTTTTAAGATAAAAGCATGTTGTTTATTCTTATTGTCGATTGCTAAAATTGCGTGTTCCAATTTATGCTCCTTGTATTTTTCAGGTACAATAATTACTGGGCAATCCACTTTCCCTGCAATATCAACACCAGTTGTTCCATAAATGAATTTCGAAATTTTTGATTTTGTTTCTAGTCCCAAAACAACATAATTTATTTTACCGTGTTTTGCTAAATCTTTTACTTCCTCTTTAAAAGAAGCAAAGGTTGTGCGCACATCCATTTTTACTTTAGGATGTTTTGCTTGAATTTCCTTTTTATATGATTCGAGTTTTGCTAAATTGTTATGCTTTAAAGATGCGTACTCAACAAAATATGCCCCTGAATTAGTATGCACAATTGGTGTATCAAACACATGAAAAAGAAGTAAAGCTGATTTCGATTTCTCAGCCAACATAATTGCATAGTTTAATGCGTTTTCGGAAGACTTTGTAAAATCTATTCCAACCAAAATACTTTGTTTTGAATTTGTTGCCATGATTATTTATTAATAAAAAAATTAATTAGATTCTGTAAACTAAAATATTCCCAACTATGAGGGGTAACCATTAAAATACCTACCAACATTAGACGCGGAAAAACATTTTTCATATCCCACATTGCTTGTATAGTTGAAAAAGCAATTGCCACTATCACTAAATCAATCCCCAACAGTGTAAGTACAATTGGTTTAAATAAACCCAAAATCAACATTGCCCCGCCTACAAACTCAACAATCGAAGAAAAATAAGAACTCAGTACCACAAAAAATTTTGGCACATGTTGTCTATTTGCTTCTTGCGAAAATGTTTCAATTACATTTTTCATTCCAACCACAAATAACTTATCGTAGCCTTGATAAATAAATAGCACTCCGCAAAACAAGCGGAATACCAATTCAAAAACCGCGAAATTATAATCAACTTCCATGTAATTATTTTAAAGCAAAACTACAGCAAGCAAACTGCCCTATTTATGACAGCCCTCAGCTAGTCGTATGATTTATGTCATAATTAACAAGGTTTGTTTTAAAGCTAAAAACCTGACGAATATCAATATTGAAAAATGACTTAAGTCAGCGGTGTTCATTGAGAACAGTTGGATATTTGCAAAAAACAAAACATCATGAGCACAACAACTTACACAGCCCAAACAAGCAACAACACAACAACAGTTGCAAAGCATGCTAATACAAATGGATGGTATGCTAAATTGATAGCAAAAGCAGAATTTAGCTATTTCGGTATTATAGCAATGACTATTACTATTGGTAGTATTTTAGGTGGTATTGCCGCTATGTTTGTTTTTCAAAACGACGCTCCAACTTGGCAATTAGGAGTTGCTATGATGGTATCAATGGCAAATAACGTTGCTGCAATTGGACAAGCACCCACTAAATGGGTAGTAAATACATTTGTACTTTGTGTGGTATTGAATTTATTAATTATCGCGATTAACTTATAATTACGTAATATTCGAAAACAAAAAAGCCCCCCCTACTTACTCGGGGTGGCTTTTTTATTGGATTAAATTTTTTTAAGCAGCTTCACTTACAACTTCCTTCACATCATCTGGAAGCAACCGTTTTAATAAAGCTTCTATTCCTGATTTTAATGTCATGGTACTACTTGGACAACCGCTACACGCGCCTTTCATTTGCACGGTTACAATGCCCTCGTTAAATGATTTGAAAACGATAGAGCCTCCATCCTGCTCTACTGCTGGACGAATGTATTGTTCTAATATTTCAACGATTTTATTTTCAACATCTGTTCCTGGTACTGCATGCTCTGTAAATACAGTTTCCTTTTTCTCGAAAGATGAATCAACAGCTACTTCTTTTGAAGGAAGTTCATTAATAATTTCTCCGCCTTTGTTTAAATAATCAGTAATAAATAAACGTAATTCAATCATTACATCATCCCAGGATGTAGCATCTGTGCGGGTTACTGTAATGTAGTTTTGTGCAACAAACAAACTCTTTACAAAAGGAAACTCAAACAACTTTTTCATTAAAGGCGCTTTTTCTGTTTCCAACACATTAGCGTATCCTGCTGTTGCCCCGTTTTCGATCATTAATTTATTAGCAACAAATTTTAATGCAGCAGGGTTGGGAGTGCTCTCCACATAAAAAGTATAAGGTATTTTTGTAGTTTCCATAATAGAAGTAATTTGTATTACTTTTGTATTGCAAAATTAAGTATAAATTGCAGATGATTAGCAGGCAAATCATTTTGTTTGTTATTGTTTCTTAAAACACTTTAAAGATGAGACAAGAAGTAGATTTTTTGGTGATAGGCTCAGGAATAGCAGGCTTAAGTTATGCTTTAAAGGTAGCGGAGCAGGGAAAAGTGTTCATCATTACCAAATCTAATGAGGACGAATCGAACACTAAATACGCTCAAGGTGGAATTGCTGCTGTTTTGTATGAAGGTGATACACACCAAAAACACATTGCCGATACTTTAGATGCAGGCGCTGGAATTTGCGATGAAAACATCGTAAAAATTGTTGTTGAAGAAGGAACTGAGCGCGTTAAAGAATTAATTGACTTAGGAGCTAATTTTGATAAAACACCAAACGGGGCATTTGATTTAGCAAAAGAAGGTGGGCACTCTGAACATCGTATTCTGCATCATAAAGACATTACTGGAAGAGAAATTGAAAGAGCTTTACTTACAAAAATAAGAGCGCACAAAAACATTACTGTTTTCGATCATTACTTTGCAATTGATATTATTACCCAACACCATTTGGGTAAAATGGTGAACTCACACACTCCTGATATTACTTGTTACGGGGCATATGTATTAAATACACGCAATAATAAGATAGAAACCATTTTAGCAAAAACTATTTTAATGGCAACAGGTGGTGCGGGGCATGTGTATGCAACTACTACCAATCCTGTAATTGCAACAGGTGATGGAATTGCCATGGTGTACCGTGCAAAAGGACATGTGCGCGATATGGAGTTTATGCAGTTTCATCCAACATCATTATATAATCCAACAGAAAATCCTAGCTTTTTAATTTCAGAAGCAGTGCGTGGATTTGGCGCTGTGTTGCGCACCATTGATGGAAAAGAGTTTATGAAAAAATACGATGAGCGTGAAAGTCTTGCACCACGTGACATTGTAGCTCGTGCTATTGATACCGAAATGAAATTGCGTGGAGAAGATTTTGTTTATTTAGATTGCAGACATTTATCACGTAAAGGATTTATTGAACACTTTCCTACTATTTACGATAAGTGCATGAGTTTAGATATTGACCCATTTAAATCATTAATCCCTGTTGTACCCGCTGCACATTATTTATGCGGAGGAATTGTAGTCGATGATTTAGGAAAAACAACTATTAAAAATTTATATTCTGTTGGCGAATGTGCAGGTACAGGCTTGCACGGGGCAAATCGTTTAGCAAGTAATTCATTATTAGAAGCTGTAGTGTTTGCTCATCGTGCTGCAGAAAGCGCCATTGAAAACGCAAAACAAAATCAATACAACAATGCAATTCCTGATTGGAATGCAGAAGGAACAGAAACTCCTGAAGAAATGATTTTGATTACGCAAAGCAGAAGAGAAGTGCAACAAATAATGAGTAACTATGTTGGCATTGTTCGCTCCGAACTCCGCTTAAAACGTGCCTTTGATCGCTTAGAAATTTTATACAACGAAAACGAAGCCTTATATGAAAAAACAATTATCTCTCCTAAATTGTGTGAGCTAAGAAATTTGATTTGCATTGGTTACCTTATCATTAAACACGCCATGCGCCGCAAAGAAAGTGTGGGTTTGCATTATATGGTGAAGTTTGGGAAGTAGTTTATTTATTCAAGTTCAACTCTTTACTTTCGCAATTAAATGTAGCGTTTTTCAACTTCTTGGTTTTCCCATTTTTCGAATGAATATAGGTGCCATCCCAATTGTATTTTAATTTAATAGTTAGCGGATAGTTAATTTGTGTTTCTGATCTGTATGGCGTTTTAACTTCTAATTTACCTGCTTCATAAATCATAAAATCGTATTTCATCAACTCATATTTAATAACAAAAGTACCATTTGGCTTAAGCTGAATAAAATCCTTTTCACTTGCTGGTTTTCTCTTAATCATTAAACTACTTTCGTATCTATTACCAGCTGCGTCAAGTATTTCAAGCTCCCAACTAAAAAACTTTAAGTAGGAGAATTTATCCGCTTCAATTAAATTAATTTTAGATTTGCTAGTATTTGTAATTCGATATTCGAGATATAAATTATCCGAGTCGTTTTTTACTAAAACATTCTCAATAGTAAAACAATTTTTACTTTGAGAAAAGCCTGTGATAAAAAGGCTAATAAATAAGAATATCAAAAATAGTGCTCTCACTTGGTTTTTTTGTTTGTATATTTTATAAAACTCCTTTAACAATCACGTCACGTTTCTCTTCCTCCAACAGAACCAACCCAGGCTTCTTTCCTTTCTCAATACTTCCAAATTCATTTTGCATTCCTAAAAACTCAGCTCCGCTTTTTGTTGCCCAGCTTAGCGCTTGGTTTATTGAGATAGCGGGGAATTGCTTAATTAGTTTGTTTAGTTCATCCGTAATTGACAATTGATGATTGCTTGCTAAACTATCTGTACCAATTACAATTTTGCAATTATTTTGCATAAGCAGCGGGACATTTGGAAGACTTTGCTCGATATACAAATTTGCATTGGGGCACAAACACCAAAATAAATTACTTGAAATTTTTTCCGCAAAACGAATATCATCCTCGCTCGAAAAAGTATTATGAACTAAAGCAAGGTTTTTAGTTGAAACAAAATTTTGCAAATAGCTTTTTAAAGCTGATTTAGTAGTAGGCTTAAAATAATCAATATTTAAACTTAAGGATTCATATAACTTTATAAAATCACCAGTTCCTTTTTCAAAAAATTCGTTTTCTGCTTTGCTTTCCTGATTATGGATTGTTGTTGACTTCCCATCATTTTCATTTGCGATCAAATTCATCAACGCTAAGGAAACGCTATAAGGAGCATGAGGGGCAAGTGTTGCAATTAAATTTTTGCTTGTATACTTTTTTCTTAATTCAACTCCAGCATCGTAAATTTTTTGTGCATTTGCAGGATTAAAACCAATTAACTCAATAAAAGTGTGGTAATGAATTTTGCTTTTCCATTTCACCTCGATGGTTGAATCATCATTACTTATATCACCAACTGCTACAATTCCATTTCGTTGCATTTCTTCATCTGCCAAACGAATTGCTTCTTGTTTTATTTCTTCACTTATCGAATTCCGTTTTCCAATAACATGCCCTGCAAAATTAACTATACCCGTTTTTTCAGGAATTAAGCCTTTTAAATGAGAAAGCTCTAAATGACAATGTGCATTTACAAATCCAGGAGTAATAATGCCTTTGTGTTTTTCTATATTGGTTTTTTCAATACCTTCATCTGAATACAGAACATCCAAAATTTGCCCAGCTTGATCCAAAACAATCACCCCATTATTAATAGGGTTTTGGCTTATTGGGTAAATAGTATCTGCACTAATGAATCGCATGATACGAAACTAATTTAAACAAACGGGCTTTTCAAGTATTTTGAGCTAATTTTAAGGAATTTGTTAATAAAAGAATTATTAGCATTACCTTAAAATCAGTAGGTTTATCTTCTACTTTAAACTTTAAAGTAAAATAAAACATAAAAAACAATAAATACTTGATTATTCTAAATTCTAGCATTAAATTTGTAATGCTTGAAGTCTAATAATTAAATAACTAGCAATGAAAAAAAATATTATCTCTTTATTATTTCTATTTGTTATTTCATGTATTTCGGCACAAAACACAAATGTTCATGACTTAATACAAAGTGCGCTTTCAAAAGATTCAACTGAAAATTACTCAGCTGCACTTAAAGATTTAAACAAAGCTATTGAACTATCAAAACACCATAATGATACCGCAATTTGGTTGCACAGTAAAATTAGTTTAGAAAATAACGATATTAAAACAGCCAATAAAGATATTGATGAAGTAATAAAGCACAGCCATAATTATGCCGAAGCATATTTTATTAGAGGAATTATAAAAGCTAAAACGGAAAATTATGAAGGTGCAATAAAAGATTTTACAAAATCGATTGAACTAAGACCGAATTCTGCAAAAGCATATTACGACAGAGGGCTTGCTCATGCAATGATGGATGAAATTAAACAAGCAATGCAAGATTTCTCAAGAGCAATTGAACTAGAGCCAAACTATGCTAAAGCTTATTTTAACCGTGGTTATTGGAAAGATATTATGGGTGATGTTGAAGGGGCACTTACCGATTTGTTAAAGGCAAAAGAATTAGACCCAAGCAATAAAGAAATTTATTTAGAACTTGCTGTTGTTTACGCTCGTAATAAAAAAATGAAAGAAGCTTGTCAAGAACTAGAAAATGCTGCTGCTGCAGGACATAGTATTTCCGACGAATTAAAAGCTGAGTTTTGTAAATAATGAAGTTTCTTTTCTTCATATTGTTTTTAATTGCAGTTAGGGCTGGAATTTCGCAAACTGGTTCATTATCAATTTCAGTAAGTACCACAAAATATAGTTGCGCTGGAGGTTCGGCAAGCATAACCGTTAACGGCGGCACTTCTCCTTTTTATTATAATTGGAACAATGGATTTCAAGGCACAAGTCAAAATAATTTAGGACCCGGTAATTATAGTGTTTCAATTGTTGACGGCAACGGAAAAGACACATTAATTAGCATAACAATAGAAGAAGAAAAGTGTGTGGTCGGTATTTCTAATTCATTCTCTCCCAATGGGGATGATATAAATGATACATGGTCAATTAGTAGATGGCAAAACTATCCTGATTTTAAATTATTTGTTTACAACCGTTGGGGGCAATTGGTGCATTCTCAAAAGGGAGATTACATTGCATGGGATGGAAAGCAAATAGGTGTTGACTTACCCGTTGCAACTTATTACTATATATTTTATTACTCAAGCGATAAAGAAGATATAGAAAAAGGTAGTGTTACCATCATGAGGTGAGATATTTGATTTTACTTCTATCGCCATTCAAAAAATACGCGTGATTTAAAAGCTGCAAACAATTCAAACGATTAGGCTTTAGCTTTCAAAATTGGACAATATTTACTATGTTTGTTTTATGAGCAAACCTTTTATTAAATCCGTATTTACTAGCTTACTTTTATTTTTTTTAGTATTTAATGTTTCAGCAAAAAAAGATACAGTTGCAATAAGTAAAGCCTTTCTTAAAAAGATAATTAAACTTGATATAAAAGGAAAAGGTGGATTCCAAGGAGAATGCTTGAGTATGAAAATTAAAAACAACTCTGCTGACTCTATACTTATTTTTATTGAAGCAGGTTGGCGGTTCGATTCGAGTGATTCTACCATGCAAGATATTTTAGTTGTGAAAGATCAGTATTTACCCCTAGCTAAAAAGCAAGAGAAAACATTTGGCGTGGAAGGTTTTTGCTGTCAGGCACATAACAGATCACCTACCGAAAAATCGAAGTTTGCTATTGGCGATAGCGCTAAAAATCAACTTAGGACCATAGCTAAGTACCTTAATAAAATAAAAGTATCTATTAGTAATATACAAAG
>CANJJP010000007.1 GCA_947474485.1 Bacteroidota bacterium
GCACCACTGTTCCAAGAGTATTGAATTGTTGGAGCACCACTTGCTGTTAAACCAATAATGTGTCCATCATTGTTTCCGCAAGCAGAAGGATTTAAAATATCTAATGCGCCAATTACTAAAGTTGGATTTGGATTAATGGTAAGTGTGTAACTTGATGTAGCTCCTGTACATGTTCCTAGTGTGGGTGTTAAGCTTACAATACTAATTTCTTGAACACTTACATTGTTTGCTGTAAATCCAGTAATTGGACTTCCAACTCCATTTGCAGCTAAACCAGTATTAGTATTGTTGTTACTCCAGTTTACTGTAGTACCTGCAGGATTTGTTGTGAATGTAAAAGCATTAACAGTTTGGCCTGCGCAATTAGCAGCGGGATTTGATAGCGCATCTACAATAGGAGTTGGATTAACTGTTACAGTTAGCGTTTGGCTAGTGCCCAAACAGCTTCCAATAGTAGCAGTTGGTGTAATAGTGTAAAATACATCTTGAGCTATTGCTTGTGCATGACTAATATTGTCATTTATTAAGGAAGTGTTTTGAGTTGACGTGCTTTCACCGTTAGTATTTGCATTATCTGAAGCAACCCAAGTAAAACTTGAAGGCACATTACTTGTTATATTTAGGTTTAACGCTGTTCCACTGCAAATAGATGCATTATTATTACTTGTAACAGTAGGAGTAGGGTTAACCGTAACCGATAATGTTTGTGCTGTTCCTAAACATGTTCCTATTGTTGAGTTAGGTGTTATGGTATAAACTACAGTTTCAGAAGAAGTGGTGTTATTGTTTAAAGTATTATTTATTGTTGAACTTGTTTGTGAAGTTGTACTTTCACCTGTAGTATTTGAGTTGTCAGCTGCAATCCAAGTAATGCTTGAAGCAGCGCTGCTAGTTAGATTGTAACTAAGCGCTGTTCCACTGCAAATTGAAGTAGTGTTATTGCTTGTAATTACTGGCGTTGGGTTTACAGTAATCGTAAGTGTTTGAGTAGCACCTAAACAACTGCCGGCAGTGGAAGTTGGTGTAACTGTATAAATTACATTCGCAGAAACTGAATTGCTAGCGTTTATAATTGTATTGTTAATTGTATTGCTTGATTGTGTTGTTGTACTTTCACCTGTTGTGTTTGTATTGTCAGCTGCAATCCATGTGAAATTGGAAGTAGGGTTTGCTGTTAAACCAAAGTTAAGTGCAGTTCCACTACATACCGAAGTTGTATTTGAACTTGATACTGTTGGGATAGCATTTACTGTAACAGTTAATGTTTGACTTGAACCAGCACAACTTCCTATAGTTGAAGTAGGAGTAATGGTATAAGTTACAAGTTGAGCACTACTTGTGTTGTTGGTTATTGTATTATTAATTGTTGCATTCGATTGTGCAATTATGCTTTCACCAGAAGTATTGGTATTATCACCTGCAATCCATGAATAAGAAGAACCAATATTACTAGTTAAACCAAAATTTAAAGCGATTCCGCTACAAACAGATGTGCTTGTGCCACTTGTCATTGTTGGTTTTGGGTTAACGGTTACGCTTACTGTTTGCGCAACTCCAAGGCAACTACCTGAAGTTGATGTTGGAGTAACAGTGTAGGTGACAATTTCTGAAGCAGTAGTTGTATTGGTTAGAACGTCATTTATTGTTGAGCTAGTTTGTGCACTTGTACTTTCTCCGCCTGTATTCGTATTGTCACTTCCTATCCAAGAGTATGAAGATGCGATGCTACTTGTTAATGCTAAAGCAACAGCACTACCACTGCAAATACTTTTTGTTGAAGCGCCAGTCATTGTTGGAGCAGGAGTTACTGTAATGTTTACTGTTTGCGCGGTTCCAACACAATTTCCAGCTGTTGAAGTTGGCGTTACCGTATATGAAACTATTTCAGTAGCTGTTGTGGTATTTGTTAAAACATCATTAATCGTTGCACCTGTTTGTGCGCTTGTACTTTCACCACCAGTATTTGCGTTACTTGCAGCTAACCATGAATAACTAGAAGCTATTGCACTAGTTAAAGCTAGATTAACTGAATTGCTACTACAAATGGTTTTGCTTGAAGCACTCGACATTGTTGGTGCAGGTACAACTGTTACAGTGTAAATCGTAGATGAACCAACACAAGAACCAAGAGTTGGAGTTATTGTATAGGTTACATTTAATGAAGTTGAACCTGAGTTTGTTAAGGTTTCATTTATATTTCCAATTCCACTATTTGAATGTCCAGAGATTCCTGAAACATCAAGTGAAATCCAATTAAATGTTGCTCCTGCAGGTGAACTAACTAATACGCTTGTAAAAGTTGAACCAGAACAAACATTTGGACTAGCGGCAACGCTTGTAATACTTGGCGTTGCGCAAGTTAAAAACAATCCACAAGTAGTACTTACTGTAGGAAAAGTTGAACCTGATTCGAAACAACCCATGTCAGGATTCCCAGAACGAATTGTATTTGTTAAATCTCTTGCAGGTGCTCCAGTTGTTGTTCCTGTGTTAATTGCAGGAGAGGTTCCTTGTAAAGTAAAATTTGTAGCATTTGTAAACAAAGGATTTGTATTAATATTGCCAGTAACACCTGAATGTAAATCACCTACATTTTCAATGTCGCAATAAGTGGCGCTAATTGCTGCGGAACTTACATTTCCAACTTGATTTCCATAAATAATAGAATTTAGAACATTATAAGAACTTGCTGCTTCTATAGCAAGACCAGATCCATCAGAACCGCTAGAAGTATTGTTAGCAATAGTGGAGTTTACAATGTTCATGTTGGTAGTTCCATCGCAACTAATTGTTCCACCATTTCCGAATCCACTTGTTGTTAGATTAGAATAGAATAATGAGTTAGTTATGGTGCATGTTGATTTTCCATCTGCAAAAACAGCAACTCCTTGCCTACCTCTGTTACTTGCGAATATTGTATTTGTTATAGTTAGAGGTAAATATCCAGCAAGTGTGTTGTTTGAATAAATTGCCCCACCTTTTCTATCATTTACTTTGTTACCTGAAAAGAAGCTGTTATTAATTTTTGCAGCTGCATTATTTAGTAAAATTGCTCCTCCATCGTATGTTGCTAAATCTACACCAGTTGTGTTATTACATGTAAGTCTGCACCCTTCTAAAATAATTGTAGATGCAACTGTTCCACTTGCCTTTGCAAAAATAGCTCCACCACCAGCGCCAGTTTCTGCAAGGTTTTGGTTAAAATGAGAACTTGTAAAATAAACAGCGGCAGGTTTAGTACTAGCTGAAATCCATACTGCCCCTCCTTGATTATTTACTCCATCATACGTGTTGTCTGATTCATTGTTGTCAAAAAATACATTTGTTATGTAAGTTCTTGAAGAGTCTGTTGCAGCAGCACTTGCAGTAATATCTATTGCTCCTTGCTTAAAATATTTTTTTAATGTCATATTTTGAATTACGACATTGTTTCCTGTAATGTTTAACCAATAAAAGTTTGAAATTGCAGTACTGCTCATGTAATTTGTTCCATCAAATACAGTTGCTGTAATGCCAGCACCAATAATTTTTATACCATCTTGGCTTGCTGCAATAGTATATCCACCTTCTTTAGTGATTCCACTGCCTGAACTTGAATTATAAGTATCAGCGTCAACATAAATTGTATCACCTGCTGTTGCAACACTTAATGCCTTACCTAATGTAAGAAATGGGGCAGCAGGTGTTCCTGCATTGGCATTATTACCCGCAGCAATTGTATAAATATCACCTGCAGATACAGTTTTATTTACATAATATTTTGCGGCATTTGCTTTAAAAACAAAAAGTAGTAGCGATATTGCCAATAAGAATTTATATTTCATAATAGTATGATTGGTGGTTTTAGTACTATAAAAATACTGAATTTTGTGATGAAATCAGATTAAAAACATGAATACATTTAGTAAGTCTGTTTTACATTAAAAATTGCAATAAATTATCATTTTTGTTTAGGTATTCATATTGAAACCCTAGTTTAATTAAACGAATCTTTAGTGTCTCAAGATCTTCTGGTATTTTTATTTCTAGGCCAATTAATGCGGGACCATTTTCTCGATTGTTTTTTTTCATGTATTCGAAATGGACAATATCATCGTTTGGCCCAAGAACATCACTTACAAACTCTTTTAATGCGCCAGCTCTTTGTGGAAAACGAATAATGAAAAAGTGTTTTAATCCTTCATGTAATAATGATCGCTCGCGTATTTCTTCAGTGCGCATTATATCATTGTTACTTCCGCTAACAACACATACTACATTTTTGCCCTTGAGTTTTTCTTTTAAGTAGTGCAGTGCTGTAACTGTTAAAGCGCCAGCAGGCTCGACCACTATGGCTTGTTGGTTATATAAATTTAAGATAGTCGTACATACTTTTCCCTCAGGAACCAAAACAATCTCAGATAATTTGTCTTTGCATATTTCAAATGTTTTATCACCAACTTTTTTCACTGATGCTCCATCAACAAACTTGTCAATTTCTTTAAGTTCGGTATTTACTCCAGCTTCAATAGATGTTTTCATCGAAGGCGCACCTTCAGGCTCCACACCAATTATTTTTGTGTAAGGACTAGTGTATTTGAGGTAGCTTATTGTTCCAGCCGCTAAGCCCCCTCCGCCTATTGGTACTAATACGTAGTCGATTTCAAAATTGGCATCATCAAGTATTTCTTTTGCAACTGTTCCTTGCCCTTCAATAACTTTTTCATCATCGAACGGATGAACAAACACTGAATTGTTTTCGTTGCAAAAGGTTAAAGCTGCTTTGTATGCATCATCAAATGTATCGCCAGTTAAAACTACTTCTACATTTTCTTTGCCAAATAATTTTACTTGACTTATTTTTTGCGAAGGTGTAGTTGATGGCATGTAAATGGTGCCTTTAATGTTCAACTTTCTGCAAGAGTATGCTACGCCCTGTGCATGATTGCCAGCACTTGCGCATACAACACCTCTTTTCTGCTCTTCGAATGATAGTGAACTTATTTTATTGTATGCTCCTCTTAGCTTATAAGAACGTACAACTTGTAAATCTTCTCTTTTTAAATAAACATTGCAACCAAACTCTTCACTTAATTGAAGATTATGTTGTAAAGGTGTGTGCAAGGATACATCTTTTAAGTTTTCAGCAGCCTTATTTATATTCTCAACAGAAAGTATCATTGTTTTGGTTTTAGCGTTTTAAAGACTACTGTTTTTCAATTACTTTTAATTATCCTATCTTTTTCATTTCTGTCATAGATTCTCTTAACCATGTCCCTACTTCTTCTATTGGATGTTGGCGTATGCTTTTGTTTACTTCAATAAGCAATTTATTGTCTACTGCATTTGAAGTTGCAAATGGTTTTCCTATAACATTTGTGTCAACTGTATTTATGAAATCTTTAAGTAGTGGCTTGCAGGCGTGGTCAAACAAATAGCAACCGTATTCTGCAGTGTCAGAAATAATCCTGTTCATTTCATAAAGTTTTTTACGAGCAATTGTATTTGCTATCAATGGTAATTCATGTAGCGATTCGTAATAGGCTGATTCTTCTATAATACCCGATTCAGTCATGGTTTCAAATGCTAATTCAACCCCAGCTTTTACCATTGCAATCATCAATACTCCATTGTCAAAATATTCTTGTTCAGAAATAGTTTCAGACGTTGGGGCAGTTTTTTCAAAATTGGTTTCGGCAGTTGCCGCTCTCCAAGTCAATAAATTTTTATCATCATTTGCCCAATCACTCATCATGTTTTTTGAAAACTCTCCAGACAAAATATCATCCATGTGCTTTTGAAATAATGGACGTAGGATATCTTTCAATTCAATCGCTAATTCAAACGCTTTTATTTTTGCAGGGTTTGATAAACGGTCCATCATATTCGTAATTCCCCCATGTTTCAAAGCTTCAGTAATAGTTTCCCAACCATTTTGAATTAACTTTGAAGCATAACTTGGCTCAACTCCTTTTTCAATCATTTTATCAAAACATAAAATGGATCCAGTTTGCAGCATGCCACAAAGTATCGTTTGTTCGCCCATTAAATCTGATTTTACTTCAGCAACAAATGATGAATTTAAAACCCCAGCTCTGTGTCCGCCAGTTGCTACCGCGTATGCTTTTGCTTGCTTAAATCCTTCTCCGTTAGGATCATTTTCAGGGTGAACTGCAATTAGAGTAGGTACGCCAAAGCCTCTTTTATATTCTTCGCGTACTTCAGAGCCTGGGCATTTAGGGGCGCACATAATTACTGTGATGTCTTTACGTATTTGCATTCCTTCTTCAACGATATTAAACCCATGAGAATAGGATAAGGTAGAGCCTTTTTTCATTAGTGGCATTATTGCAGTTACTACGGCTGTGTGTTGTTTATCGGGGGTTAAGTTGCAAACTAAATCTGCTGTTGGGATTAACCCTTCATAAGTTCCAACTTCAAATCCGTTATTGAATGCGTTTAAATAGGATGTTCTTTTTTCACTTATAGCTTCAGCACGAAGTGCGTAAGAAATGTCTAATCCAGAATCACGCATGTTTAAACCTTGATTTAAACCTTGAGCTCCACATCCAACAATAACAACCTTTTTTCCTTTAAGAGCTTCAATCCCATCAGTAAATTCCGACTGGTCCATGAATTCGCAAACTCCTAATTGTTCTAATTGAAGTCTAAGGGGTAAGGTATTGAAGTAATTTTCCATGATTTAATTATTAAAATGTTTAACAGTTGTTTTGTTTTTGTTTTCTAATTCTTTTAAATAGCTTGTTAATGTTTTCATTGGTTTAGTAATTGCAACTCTACCACTTCTTACAAATTCTAACATTCCAAATTTTTCAAGGTCGTAAAAAAGATGAAGAATCTCCCTTTCATCACCTGTTTTTTCTACTACGATGTAATCTGGTGATATGCTTAAAATTTTCGCGTGATTTTGATTTACTATTCGAGTAAATAATTCATTTTCATTAAGTGCTTCTGCAGATATTTTGTAAAGCGCTAATTCTTTACTGATTATCTCAGAATTCAAATGATAAAATGCCTTAAGGACTTCAATTTGTTTATCTATTTGTTTTACTAATTTTTGAACTTGTTCTTCAGAAACAGTCACAACAATTGTATAACGATAAATGCCTTTTACTTCACTTTCGCTTGCAGTTATACTTTCGATGTTTATGTGCCGGCGAGTGAATATGATTGTTACTCTATTAAGTAATCCTATTATGTCTTCTGTGAAGATGGATATAGTATAAGTTTGGTTCATTTTATTTTATTCTAAAGTTATTTCTGAAACACTGGCTCCCGTTGCTACCATTGGAAAAACGTTTTCTTCGTTTTCTACTACTACTTCTAATAAAAATGCTTGTTTTGATTCGTACATTTCTTTTAGCGCATCTTCTAAGTTTGCTCGCTCTGTTACTTTTTTTCCTTTTATTCCGTATCCTTTTGCAATTGTTATAAAATCTGGGTTTTTCATTTCTGTAAAAGAATATCTTCTGTCAAAAAACAATTGCTGCCACTGACGAACCATTCCTAAGAAATTATTATTTAAGATTATTATTTTTACTGCAATATCACTTTGCATGATTGTTCCAAGTTCTTGAATGGTCATTTGAAATCCACCATCACCAATTACTGTAACCACTTCTTTGTTTGGTTGCGCAACTTTTGCTCCTATAGCAGCTGGTAATCCAAATCCCATGGTGCCAAGGCCTCCTGAGGTTACGAAATGATTTGGAATGTTTGATTTATAATAACGTGAAGTAATCATTTGGTGTTGTCCAACATCAGTTACTACTATGGCATTTCCATTACTGATGTTATGAAACTTATGTATTACTTCTGCCATTCTCAATTTTTCAGAGTTTGGATTTATTGCCTCTTTTATTACTTTTTCAAATTCCACGTCATTGCAATCTGCAAAGCGTTTTAACCACTCAGTTCTTTTTTGTGATTTTATCTTTGGTAATAATAAATCCAATGATTCTTTTGCGTCGCCCATTACAGCTGCATCTGCATGTATTATTTTATTTATTTCCGATGGGTCTATTTCGAAATGTACAACTTTTGCTTGTTTTGCATACTTACTCACGTTACCTGTAACGCGGTCATCAAAGCGCATACCTATTGCTATTAATACATCACATTCGTTAGTTAAATAGTTAGGGCCATAATTGCCGTGCATTCCTAAATAACCAACATAAAGTGGGTGAGTAGGAGGGAAAGCTGATAAACCTAAAAGAGTTGAAGCAACAGGTATATCAGCTTTTTCAGCTAGTGCTAATAATTGTTTTTCGGCACCTGAAAGTAAAACGCCATGACCGCAAAGTATGTAAGGTCGCTTTGCGTTATTTATTAATTCAGCAGCAGCGTTTACTTCTTCTTCATTTACTTTAGGGCAAGGGAAATAACTTCTTATGCTTTCACATTTTTCATGCTTATATTTTGTTTTTCCAAATTGCGCGTCTTTAGTTATGTCTACTAAAACTGGACCTGGTCTTCCAGTTGTGGCAATATAAAAAGCTTTAGCAATTGCCGGAGCAATGTCTTCTGCTTTTGTTACTTGTATATTCCATTTTGTAACTGGCATTGATATACCAACTACATCTGTTTCCTGAAATGCATCTGTACCAAGTAAGTGCGAATGAACTTGCCCAGTTATACAAACCATCGGTGTAGAATCTATTTGTGCATCAGCTATTCCAGTTATTAAATTAGTTGCACCTGGTCCTGATGTTGCAAATACTATTCCTGGTTTACCACTTACTCTTGAGTATCCTTGTGCCGCGTGCGTTGCGCCTTGTTCATGACGAACAAGGTAATGGTTTAATCTATCCATGTAATCGTAAAGTGCATCATATACAGGCATGATAGCTCCTCCTGGATAACCAAATACATCAGTAACGTTTTCATCGAGTAGTGCAAGTATTACAGCTTCTGCACCTGTAACCTCTGTATTATATTTTTTATGCTTTTCCATTTTAGTCTTGGTCTGTTAAGCAACCTTTACTTGCTGAGTTAACTTGTTTTGCGTATTTGTATAGTACACCGAATTTTATTTTTAATTCAGGTTGCTTCCAATCATTTTTTCTCTTGGCTAATTCTTCCTCACTAACTTCTAAATTAATTTTATTGTTAATCGCATCAATTGTAATTACATCATTGTTTTTTACTAATGAAATTGGTCCACCGTCAAACGCTTCTGGCGAAACATGTCCAACAACAAAACCATGTGTGCCGCCCGAAAATCTTCCATCTGTTATTAATGCAACGCTGTTTCCTAAACCAGCACCTATTAAAGCAGAAGTTGGTTTCAGCATTTCTGGCATGCCTGGACCGCCTTTAGGGCCTTCGTTTCTAATAACAACAATTTGCCCAGCCTTTACTTTTCCTTCTTTTATTCCAATAATACAATCAAATTCACTTTCAAAAACGATTGCATGCCCACTAAACGATTCACCTTCTTTACCTGTTATTTTAGCTACTGAACCTTCGGGAGCAAGGTTTCCAAATAATACTCTTAAGTGACCCGTTGCTTTGATTGGATTTTCAAGTGGACGTATTATTTTTTGTTCAGGTGGTAGAGCGTTAACTTCCGATAAATTTTCTTTTAGTGTTTTTCCAGTTACTGTTAAGCAATCACCGTGCAGTAAACCTTTTTCTAATAGATATTTCATAACTGCAGGAACGCCACCCATTGCAAAAAGATCTTCCATTAAATACTTTCCACTTGGCTTAAGGTCAGCTAAAACAGGTGTTTTTTCATTCACTCTTGTAATGTCTTCCAAAGTGAAATCGATTTTAGCTGTTTTTGCAATTGCTAATAAATGTAATACTGCATTAGTGGAGCCTCCTAAAGCAACAACAACAGTAAACGCATTTTCAAATGATTTTTTTGAAAGTATATCGGAGGGCCTTATGTTTTTTTCTAATAACACTTTCAAATATTGGCCTACTTTTAAGCACTCTACTTTTTTGTCGTTACTTAAAGCAGGGTTTGAAGAACTATAAGGCAAACTTAATCCCAAAGCTTCTATGGCAGACGACATTGTATTTGCAGTATACATTCCGCCACAAGCTCCAGCGCCTGGACAAGCATTTTTTATTACTCCTTTAAAATCTTCTTCGCTTATAGTGCCAGCATATTTTTCTCCTAGTGCTTCAAATGCAGAAACTATATTTAAAGTTCTGTCTTTATATTTGCCTGAAGCTATTGTTCCGCCGTAAACCATTATTGATGGGCGATTTACTCGAATCATTGCCATGGTTACTCCTGGCATATTTTTATCACAACCTGCTATTGTTATTAATCCATCATAGTAATGAGCAGCAGTAACAGCTTCAACTGAATCGGCAATTATTTCGCGCGAAACTAATGAATAGCGCATTCCTTCAGTACCATTTGTTATTCCATCGCTAACACCTATTGTGTTAAATTGAAGTCCAACCAAACCATTGGCTTGCACACCATCTTTTACGTATTTTGATAAACCATTTAGGTGCATGTTACAAGTATTTCCTTCATACCAAGTAGAAGCAATTCCAACTTGAGCTTTTTTCATGTCCTCCTCTGTAAGACCAATCCCATAAAGCATTGCTTGTGATGCAGGTTGTGATTCGTCTTGCGTTAGTGTTTTGCTATATTGATTTAATTCCATGATTTCGGTTTATTATACTAATGAAAAATTTCCATATTCGTTAAACGCTACTCTTCTTGTATATTTAGCTTGTAATATCGAACCAAGAGAATCTTCCCATTTTAATTTAAAGTTTACTTTGTCAAGTGAAGCTATCCCAGCTACTTCTGCTGCAGTTCCTGTAAAGAATGCACTATCCGCACCTCTCACTTCTTCAGTAGTAAAATATTTTTCTACTAATTTAAAACCAAGTTCATTACATAATTCAAATATTGTTGCTCTTGTAATTCCTGGTAATATGTTTCCAAGAGGTGATGTATAAAGTACTTCGTCTTTTTCGAAAAAGAAATTTGCACCCGGACCTTCGGCTACATATCCTTGGGCGTCTAACAATAGAGCTTCGTCAAATCCTTTTTTCTTCGCTTCTGTTGTAGCAAGGATTGAGTTTACATAGTGACCTGTAACTTTCGCCTCAACATGGCAAGATTTTGGATTTGGACGTTGGTAAGAAGATATCATTACATCAAGCATTTTATTGCCGAGGTATTTTCCCCATTCCCAAGCACAAAGCATAACGTGCACTTCGTCAGTTGGAGTTAATGACATATTAGCTCCTACAAATATTAATGGACGTATGTAAGCATTACTTAAATTATTTTTTTCTAATAATTGATATGTTAAATCAGTAAATTCTTGTGCTGTGTAATTTACGTTTAAATGCATCATTTTTGCTGAGTGTAAAAGTCTTTCATAGTGTTCAAGTGATTTAAATACTCTCGTTCCATCCGGTGTTTCATATGAACGAATTCCTTCAAATACACCACTTCCATAATGCATGGTTTGAACATAAGGGCTCACCATTAAATCTTTGGCTTTTAACCATTCACCATTAAAAAATACTAGTGTTTCGTCGTTGTAATACATTTGTTTTGTTTTTTTAATTAATTATTTGTCAAAAAAAAAGCCTTTCCAAAAGGAAAGGCTTGTATATATAATATCAATATCCTTTCCTAATTAGGGAATTGAATAATGATAATAATGTTTTTTACTTGTTTCATTGCGGTACAAATATAGTAATTAATTATATAATGGTGCTTTGAAAAACTTAAATTATTAGTAAGTCAGATTAATTTTTGATAAACTTAATTGAAATTGGGTTGCTGTTTGCTATAGTTCTGATGAAATAAACCCCATTTTCGAGTGAATGAATGTCAATAATTGTTTTGTAATTACTGGTTGGCTCGATAATTTGTTCAGGTTGAAACAGAAGAACCCTTCCAATTTCATCAACAATTTGAAAGCCTACTTTATTTATGTTTTCAATGTTTATTTCTAAGTTAATGAAGCTTTGAGAAGGATTTGGGTATATAATTACCTGTGAGTTAGTTTTATTAAAGCACTCAGTAGTAATGGAAATTATTTTTGAATAGCTAATGTTGTTATTTGCAATAATAGTTTTTATTCTGTAAAAGTAGGAAGAATTAGTATTGATTTCATTGTCTGTGTATTGAGCGTTAGAATCGTTATTTTCAAAAATCATCTTTCCCAAAGAGATAAAGTTTAATCCATCTATGGAACGTTCTAATTCTATACTGTTTATTCTCGTTGATGTTTGACTGGACCATGCAACATCTATGGATTTATTGGCATTGCATTTCCCTCTTAGTTGAATTTGTTCGTTTTCAGCAAGCACAATAGATGCTTGGGCTCCATCAACATTAATATAGTAATCATTAATACCGCCAGCATCACCGTCAACAACAAAGTAATAGGTTTCGCCTACCACTGCTGTGAAGTCTAATTTGTGATTAGCATAAGTGCCATTGTTGGCAGTGTAACTTCCACTTCTTGGGCAAGAAGACAATATCCAATTACTGCCTGTTCCTGAACAAGGTGTAAGTCCATTTTTTACTACAATACTTTGAATCTTATTATTAGTGATAGCATTGTAGGTTAAGCCACTTATCGATAAGGAAATATTAGTTTGTGTTGCGGTAAATTTGAACCATTGAGAATTATCATTACTTCCATTCCAATCGCAACCACCTAATGGAAAACTTGGATCAAAAGCTTCGTCTGTTTTTGAAGAAGTGGAGCCAATATAAACACCATTGGTTAGTGCAATTGCATTAGCACAATTATCACCTTGTGTTTTCACATCTGTCTCTGTAAAATTTGGTCCGAATTCAAGTTCAACATAGTCTAATTTAAAGTCATCATTACCTGCAGTAGCGGTTTCAGTTATAATGACTTGCCAAGTGCCATTTGGATCTTTTCCATTTAAATTGGTGAAATTTGTTTCACTTTTATAATAGCCTTGATCAAATGGTTCAATGCTTCTGTTTGATGTAGCAGTGTAATCGCTATAATTGGCTTGATATAAATTAGATGAATATCTAAATTTTGAATCTATTTTAGCTAAGCCACTTGTATTATTAAATGAACCGGTACTAAATAGAGAAATACTAGTTCCATCTGGAGCTTTTATAACGAGAGTGTATTTGTCAATTTGTTCCCCACTTCCACCATAGAATTTAACTCTTACCTCCCTTAAATTGCAAGTCGAGCTTAAAGCAGAAACGCTACTTATTCCAACAGGAACATCAAAAGTATTTGCAGCTATTGCACTTGAGCCTAAATTTAAAGTTGTTCCCGACGCACAGGTTCTGAATTTTGCAGGTAAGGAGTTTGTGTATGAGATTGTTCTATTGCCTGCTGGAGCTGTTGTTGATGGTGTTATTGTGGAACTATACATAATAGATGTGCATTCTCCATCCACCAAATTGCTTAATGTTGCTGTACTTTTGATATCGTAGGTTAACCAAAAGTAATTATTTCCTGAAAGTAAAGTTTGACTTCCTGTTAGAGAATAATTTGCAATATTAGGGCTCGCAACTGTTCCAAAAAGTGTTGCACTAGATCCAAAATCTGCAGAAGTGGAGAAATTTGGATTGCTGCCAGTATACCAAATTTTTGCATTTTTAATATCAGCAACACTAGTTGTTCCATTCGCATTCAATGTAAAGGAACTTACAGTTGCACAATTATCAATGCTTGCATTTATTACTATTGAAATAACTTCAGCATTGTCATAACA
>CANJJP010000008.1 GCA_947474485.1 Bacteroidota bacterium
CGCATTTAGTTTTTTAACTTTATACAAATCTTATTTTATGTCGAGAGCAAATAAACCTAAGCAACGTTATCTTTTTGAAGAAGTGTTAGACCTCATGAAAAACAATGCAGGTAAAGCGCTTAACTATAAACAAGTTGGAGCGGGATTGGAAATTGACAATGAGTCGGAACGTTTGCAAGTAATAGAAATATTAGAGAAATTAGTTACTCAAGGTTTTATTATACAAACCGAATTAGGTAAATACATGTACAAAGAAAACAAACAGTATTTGACCGGAGTTATTGATTTTACGGCAACTGGAGCTGCTTATGTAGTAGTTACCGATATGGAAGATGATGTTTTCATCGCTGAGAAAAAAACTAAGGATGCCTTGCAAGGCGATTTAGTAAAGGTTTATATTTATCCAGGAAGCAAACGCAAAAAAGAAGGTGAAGTAAAAGAAGTAATAAAGCGCAACCGTACCCATTTTGTTGGAACCATACAAATAACTCCTAAAACATGTTTTGTTGTTGCCGATAGTAATAAAATTCATGTTGACTTTTATATCCCTGTTGAGAAAACAAAAAGTGCACAAAACGGACAAAAAGTACTAGTTAAATTATTAAACTGGGATGCAGGTAAAACTAGCCCTTCTGGCGAAGTAACTGAAATTTTTGGTTTCCCTGGTGAGCATACTACCGAGATAAATGCAATTATGGCTGAGTATCGCTTGCCTCCTGAGTTTCCGAAGGAGGTAGAAAAAGCAGCTAAACAAATTAATACAGAAATTACCGAAACAGAAGTTGCAAGACGAAGAGACTTTAGAAAAATAACCACCTTCACTATCGATCCGCATGACGCAAAAGATTTTGATGATGCCTTATCTTTCCTAAAATTAGAAAATGGTAATTATGAAATTGGTGTTCACATTGCAGATGTTACACATTATTTAAAACCAGATACCATTCTTGATAAAGAAGCTGTGAATCGTGCCACTTCTGTGTACCTTGTGGATAGAGTAATTCCGATGTTACCTGAAGTGTTGAGTAACTTTGTTTGCTCTTTACGTCCTAACGAAGAAAAATATTGTTTTAGTGCAGTATTTGAAATGGATGAGAACGCTAAGATTGTAAAAGACTGGTATGGTAAAACAATTATTTTTTCGGATAGAAGATTTGCTTATGAAGAAGTTCAAAAAATAATTGAAACAAAAGAAGGAGATTTTAAAGAAGAGATTTTAATATTAGATCGTCTTGCTAAAAAGCTTCGTGCTGAACGTACACGTAAGGGTTCGATTTTCTTTGACAAAGAAGAAGTAAAATTTAATTTGGATGATGAAGGAAAACCATTAGGTGTTTACTTTAAAGTGCAACAAGACGCGCATAAATTAATTGAAGATTTTATGTTGCTTGCAAATCGTAAAGTTGCTGAATTACTTGGTAAACCTAAGGAAGAGAAGCGGGGCAAAAAAGAAGAAGGTAAACCAATGGTATATCGTATACATGATGTACCTAATGAAGATAAATTAAATTCGCTCTCTCAATTTGTAAATAAGTTTGGTTACAATGTTAGTTTAAAGGATAAAAAATCAACTGTTGATTCGATCAACAAATTATTGATTGATGTAAAAGGAAAAAAGGAAGGCAGCATGATTGAGTTACTTACCTTACGCTCAATGCCTAAAGCAATCTATACTATTAATAATGCAGGGCATTATGGTTTAGGTTTTGAATTTTATACTCACTTCACTTCTCCAATTCGGCGTTACCCTGATGTAATGGTGCATCGCTTATTACAAGCACATTTAACAGGTACAACTTATTCGGATAAAAACGAATTAGAAATGTTGTGTAAACATTCATCAGACATGGAGCGCATGGCAGCAGAAGCTGAGCGCGCATCAATTAAATTCAAACAAGTTGAGTTCATGTCGGATAAAGTGGGGCAAGCATTTAAAGGAACCATTACCGGTGTTACCGAGTGGGGAATTTATGTTGAGATAAACGAAAATAAATGCGAAGGAATGATTCGTATGCGTGATATGCGCGACGATAATTATTATTTTGAAGCAGAGAGTTATCGTTACGTTGGTCGCAACAAAGGAATCATTTATGCGTTAGGTGATACAGTTTGGGTTGAGGTGAAAAAGGCGGATGTTATTCGCAAACAATTAGATTACGCTTTTGTAAGCAACCCTGAAAGTGGAGAAAAAACGCGCTCTGATGAAGGTAATGCAACATCTTACCGTAGCTCGGGCCCACGCCCACAAAGAAGAGACGAAAAAAAGCAAGAAAAGAAATCCGATAAAAAATGGCCATCTGGAAAGGCTAAGAGAAAAAAATAATATTGGTGACTTCGAACGCCTCAGAAAAAACTTCAGCCAACAATATGTATTAACTAATATAGAAGCATGTTGTTGAGGACAAATTCGCTAATAGCAGAATTTATTTTTTTGTACGAAGAAGCATGGTTTTACAAACGAAGCTCAAAAGTAAAATTGAACTATGGAGTTGCAGTAGTTTATGTAACCCCGCTGGGGTTTGATTTGTTTTTGTTTGTTATTGATATACCGCCCCGATGGGTCTTTCATTTTAGCTCCGTAAGAGCCTTATATCAATAACAAAGTAAACGGCCTCAATTTTTTCAGCTACAGAGTATCGAAATAAATTACGACGCCAAAAATGCAACAGGCAAAAATTAAGCCTTCTCTTTCCTCACCACATTTATACTCAACTCATTCAATTGTTCATCAGAAATTTCAGAAGGAGAATCAATCATCACATCGCGACCTGAATTGTTTTTAGGGAAAGCTATAAAATCGCGTATACTATCTGAGCCTCCAAACAAGGAACACAAACGGTCGAAACCAAATGCTAGTCCGCCATGCGGAGGTGCGCCAAATTCAAATGCATTCATTAAAAAGCCAAATTGTTTTTGTGCTTCTTCTTTTGAAAATCCTAAAATCTCAAACATCTGCGCTTGCAAATCTTTGTTATGAATACGAATACTTCCACCGCCAATTTCAACACCATTAATTACCATGTCGTATGCGTTTGCACGCACAACACCTGGATTAGTTTTTAGTAAATCAATATCTTCTGGTTTTGGTGAAGTAAATGGATGATGCTTTGCATGCCATCTTCCAGCCAATGATGCTAACAAGTTTGGATCACCTTCGTTCCACTCTAACAATGGGAAATCTAATACCCACAAACATGAGAATGTGTTTTTATCTCTTAAGCCTAAACGTGCACCCATCTCCAAACGTAACTCTGATAGGGCTTTCACTGTTTTATCTTTTGGTCCAGCTAAGATTAACATTAAGTCTCCTTTTTCTGCGCCAAATAAAGTTGCCCAGTTTATTAAATCAGCTTCTGTAAAAAATTTATCTACTGATGATTTAATAGTTCCATCTTCGTTGTAACGAGCATATAATAAACCTGTAGCGCCAATTTGCGGACGCTTAACAAACTCAGTCAATTCATCTAATTGTTTACGCGTAAAAGAAGCTGCACCTTTAGCACAAATGCCTGCAATTAGTTCTGCATCTTCAAAAACTTTAAATGCCCCGCCTTCGCCATTACCTTTCCATGGCGTGCTATCCATTTCGCTATCTTTTAAGTAAGCGAATTTCATATCAAAACGTGTATCAGGTTTATCGTTACCATAATAACGCATTGCATCAGCATAAGTGATACGAGCAAGCTTAGGTAAGTCGATATTTTTTGTTTTTTTAAACAAATGCTTAACTAAACCTTCGAATGTATTTAAAATGTCTTCTTGCTCTACAAAGCTCATTTCGCAGTCGATTTGCGTGAACTCAGGTTGACGATCAGCACGTAAATCTTCATCGCGGAAACATTTTACAATTTGATAATATCTATCAAAACCACTTACCATTAAAAGTTGTTTAAAGGTTTGTGGCGATTGTGGCAATGCATAGAATTGTCCATCGTTCATACGACTTGGCACAACGAAATCACGTGCACCTTCAGGAGTTGACTTAATTAAAACAGGAGTTTCAACTTCCAAGAAACTTAAACTATCTAAATAATTACGTGTTTCAATTGCAAGGCGGTGACGTAATTCTAAATTTTTACGCACTGCATTTCTACGCAAATCTAAATAACGGTATTTCATACGAAGCTCATCTCCACCATCTGTTTCATCTTCGATAGTGAAAGGTGGAGTAATTGCTTCGTTTAATATGTTCATTGATGAAACCTTAATTTCGATTTCACCAGTTGGGATATTTAAATTTTTTGATTCACGCTCAATAACAATTCCCTTTACTTGAACAACAAACTCACGACCAAGTGTACGTGCTTGTTTAATTAAATCGGTGCTACTTGTTTCATCAAAAAACAATTGAGTAATTCCGTATCTATCACGTAAATCAACCCACAACAATGTTCCTTTATCACGTGAGCGTTGCACCCAGCCTGCAATTGTTACTTCTTGTCCATTGTTTGATAAATTAAGTTCGCCGCAATTATGTGTTCTAAGCATTTTTTGAAATTTTACGCAAAGTTAGCGGAAATATGCAAAAATGCTATCTAAAGGAGGAAAAATCAAAGGATGAAAAGGCCCAATTATTTAATCGAATTATTGAGGAAAAGTGCTTGTATATTGGCGTTTTCACAAGTATCGCAAGCATTACTTGGATTAATTTCCAGAAATTTCCACGTGATTCCAATGCGATTGTAGTTTAAAGTTTCGTTTTGCGAGCTGATTTTAAATTTAGTTACCTTATCGTAAACAATTTCTTTCTCAAAATCCTTAATGTAGATACCTACCCAAATATCATTTTTTATAAACGAGGTTGAGATTCGATGCTTGTAATTTGCTCCGCTCTTGGTCATAAATTCTATCCAATAAATTTCATCTCTAAATCCAAAACGTTTTAATTTTCTACTAATTTTTTCTTTTATATTAATTGAAGCTACAGTAAGGTAATTATTTTTTTGAGGAACATCAAGCCATGAAGTCAAATTGTAGGTATTATTGATTTCTAGATTTTTATTAGATACCAAAACATTCCTCTTTCCCTTCTTTAATATCCAATTTGCATTTTCTATTTTAAATGGCGAGTATGCTCTCAAAATTGCAGTTGTTGTTAGTGGGTCATCAGTAAACAAATTACGTTCGTCTGTTGCGCTGAAATCAGATTTAAAATTGTACATCTTTTTGTTAAGATGCCATACTAGAAAATCTGGTGCCTCTGTACTTGAAAAATAATTTGCCGTCTTCTCATCAAAGTACTGATGCATAGATAAAGACTGTAATGTGCTTCTTGGTTTCCAATTCACTTTGTTTTTCCAAGCATAACTCAATTCCCAAGGATAAAAATCAACAGTATGGTTTCCTAATTGTGTAATTGTTTCTTTACTAAATGTTAAGGAAACATTCTCAGTGTTCTTATTACTCATCTCTTTCCACTCAACATTGAGTTTATTATAATCAGTAGTGAAATTATAAAGGTTAGCAAAGCCGTTTGTAAACTGCAGGCCAAATCCATCAAAGCCCCATTTGTTTTTTAAATTGAAATAATAACATAACACTGGGACTAAAATCAATACAACAACTTTTAAATTGATTCTATTTAATACAAGCAAAATAACAATTGAAAATTGCAGGTATAAAATAAGTGCAGAATAATAATGTCCACTATCACACCTCACCATGCTATGTTTAAATACGGAAAACACAGCAAAAAAACTGCTTAACCAAAACAGTCTAAAAGTTTCATCACGGATTACAAAAACTTGCAGCAAATAAACAACCGACATCATCGTAAGTAACATTGTTGAGTTAGGCCCTACATCATTAGGCATGTTCTCCGAAAAACCGACTGTGGAATAATAGTAGTTTTGAAACATTGTAATTATTCCTTGTGTGTTTCCAAATAAAATGAGCCCTTGAACAGCAAGTACAGTAAACGCAAAAACAGCTAAAAGGGAAACTAGTTTATATTGTTTGTTTTTATAAAACAGAGTAAACACAAAATAATATGCGCATAATGCGCATGCAGAAATTCCAATTGAATTTTTTATATAAAAACCTTCCACAGCAATAAAAACAAGTAGAAATAAATAAAAACGATTGTTTGACTTGTTATGTAATAAGACCAACAAGAGGATTAGCACTAGCAACAAATAATCTATAGCTGGAGAAATAGTAAACAATAAATAGAGCGCTAAAAAAACGATAAACACATTCCAATTTTTATAATGCTGATTAACTTGAAAAGTAAAAAAAGAAATGAGTGCTTTTAAGAGTGTCAAAAATAGAATGCCATATAGCATATTGTTTCCAACCGCAAAAGGATGTCTAAAAAAAGCAAGTGGGCCGTAAATTAAGGATGCTTCGTTGTAAAATTTTCCGCTGTCAAAAATATAATTATGCGCCCAAAAATAAGAAGCGTCTAAACCATAACCAAAATCACCTCCAACAAACGGGAATGTTATTACTATCAAAAGCGTTGAGAGCAGCCACAATACTCCCGACTTTTTTTGCCAACTATTATTGAGTATATCGGTGAATTGCATCAAATGAATTTATTTTCCCAAACTAATTTTAAAATCTTCGGAGTTTCCTTTGATGTTGATGTTTAAGAATTTTACTTTTTTGTCTTTATCGCGATATACAATTCCATCCACTTGGCTTGAATCAACCTCTTCACGCTTTTTACCGAATAAGTATTTAAAGCCCACATCGGTAACCATTTTCATAGGAACTTTAATATTATAATCCATATCGGATGTGAAAGCCTGTTTACCCGAAATTTCAATAAAACCAAGTGAAGAATTTATATTCATTGCAGGAATATACATTACTCCTTTTTTAATCTCAAAGGTGTTTTGCAGAGTATCAAACAAAATATTATTTAAATTTTTGTCTTTAAAATAATCTTTCATTAATTGCATAGGAGCATAATTTTTTAAAGCACCATTTGTTAAACTAGTTTTCATAGTGATTTCCGACTCATCCATGATTGGCATTAAGTCTGTATGCATACGAACTTTGCCATTTAGTTTGCCAGTAAGGTGGCCAGATATATTATTACTTACAAGATACTCTTGCCCAAAATTATCGAACTTTAACATCAACTTTGCTAAATCTACATCTTGTAATTTAACATTAGGGGCAAAATAGATTTTTGATTTGTCGGAGCCATTAAAATAACCATCAATCTCAATATGACCATCAGCTGCATCCATAAATAGAGTATCGATGTAGAAGTAATGATTTTTTTGCATGCGCATGCGTCCAACTACATTGTGTAAATGAATTTTTTGATACAACAACTCCTTAACATCTAATTTAATTTTCATATTACTAAATGGCAAACTGAAAACATTAAAAATAGTATCGTGTGAACTTACAACAACTTTTGTTGTATCCCCTGGTTTTTTCTTTCTTGCTACTTTACTCATATCATAGCTTAGCAATTCATCTAAGTTTAAATACTTAGCATTTAGGGTAAAGCGATTGTTCTTTTTAGCCTCATCAGGGTTTGCTCCAAGAAAATAACCTAAGCTTATTGTGAATTCATTCTTGCCCATTTTTCCTGTAAACTTTTTCATTCTAATCCTATTGTCACTATACTTAATGGTGCCTGCAAGGTTTTCTAATTTTAATGGGTGGATCATAGATTTTAGGCTTCCCTCTTCAAGAACTAATTCCATTGATTTAAAAACAGAATCATAAACAATTTTTGCATTCCCTTTTAATTTAAGCGCGCTAAGCGTTTCTCTTCTGTAAGCATCCGAAATGTAATCTACGTTTTTATAGACAAATGTTTTTCCAAATTTAAGCGTGTCGCAGGCAATATCAAAAATAATTTCAGATGTCCCCTTTTTGTTTTTCTTGAACCACATCGGATAATTCTTTAATTCACCTTTTATATCTAAATAACTTTTGCCCTTTTTACCTCCGAGTTTTCCTTTTAGTGCAAGAAGCTTTAAACTACTAGCATCAATAATCACATCTGCCTTAAGATCTTCTAATCTTCTTGCATAATGTTTTAATTGTCCGCAAAGTTTATTAATATAAAACTCGCCATGTGGCAATGCCATATTGGTATCAGTAAAATTACTTGCCTTGGTTTTAAATGTAAAAGCCATTTGAAATCCATTTATAGCCTCATCAATTGGTTTTAACTTTGTAGAATCAAAAGTTGTTAGTTGCTTTAAATCTAGAAGTTTTGAAGAAAGCAACATATGAATATCAAGTGGTGTTCCTTCTTTATGAAAGATTGCTGGAAGATTTGTAATACCCAAGTTCATTTTAATATCTGATGCTCCAACTTTTGCGGTAAAATTTTCTACGTACACATTTTTTGTCTTCATAATTGCATCTAAGTTCAAATCCTTAATTGGATATGGATACTTAGGCATTTTAAAAGTTAAGTTTCGAATTTTTAATTCGCTATCAACACCATCTTTTAATTTTGCGAATGTTTTTGATGTAGCATTCACATCTACCAATTCATCGTAATGTACTTTTAGGCTTACTTGTCCACTAAGATTTTGCAATTGTTGTAGTTGAAGGAATTTTGCTAAAAACTGCAAATCAAAATCGGTAGAAACATCCATGTTTACCTTGGGATCTTCAAAATTTCTTACCATAATATTTGCCATTACTTCGCCCTGTTCTGGAAAAGCATACATATCAACTAAACCAAACTCAAAAGTGCTTGGGTTTCTTTTTTTGCCATTAGTGAAATATCCCCTAAATGAAAGTTGATCGAGTGTTTTCTTTTCTTTAATATTTGTGAAATAACCGTTCTTACACCCGAAATCAGCCATTACTTCTGGTTGCCTATCATTTCCAACAATCCCTTTTACGCTTGCATCAAAATACAAACTGCCTGCATTTTTATACTTCTGCATGTAGGTTGCTAAATCGGCTGGCAAAAACGCGAACAACATATTAAAATCAGACTTATCACCATTAAACTGTAAATTCATGTATGGACTTCCCTTAAAAATCATAAAACCTTTCATAGCAAATGAAACTCCTTCTAATATTAATTTGGAAGGTTTAATATCTAAAATCTCGCGCTTCTTATCAAAAATAATAGCTGCATCAATATCAAATTTTTTGTTTTTTATGAATGAAGTATCCTTATCTTTAATAAATGTCATATGAAAAGTGCCATCAACAGCGGCCCTCATCCTTTTTCTTCCTGTACTAAATTTGGCATTTATGTCGTCTAAATAGGTGTAAAATGTTTTCTTTTGTGTTTGGTCAACATACAAAACATCAACATTTTTAATTTTAATCTTTTTTAGTCCCATCCTAAAGATTTCATTTGAGCTTGCTGTATCAATTGGACCAGTTGATTCAAATGCATTCATCAAATTTAGCTTGCCTGTTGTATCCTGAATAATTTTTATTTCGCCGCCAATTATTTCGAGCATATTTATCCTGTACTTGCCTTCAATAATTTTTTTTAAATCAAAATCGATGAAAACATCCTTAACATGTACAATAGGTTTTTCACTTGTACTTTTGGATTCATACACTTCTAAATCTTCCAAATCAATGCATACATTCGGGAAATCATGAAAAGGGGAAATATGACTATCCTTGAGTTTAATCTGCCCAGCAAAGCTTTCATTAACTGTAGCAAGCCCCTTTTGCACTAATGAATCTTGATTGTAAAAAACCAAGGCAATTACAACAACTAATAAAATAATAGGAATAAGCATTAACCATGCGAAGAATTTGAGAAGGCGTTTCCACCACGGTTTTTTTACTTTTGTCATTAACCAAATTTACTCAAAAAATATCTATTCTCGTTTCTAAAAATTAAAAAGAGGCTGTCTAATCAATAGTTAAAGCATGTTATACCAAGTGAACTTATATTTTAGTCCAATCTACTTGTTCTTTTTCCTAATTTACATTCCTTTTTCTAAAGCGCTTTGTGTTAGTAATAATAAATATCCTATTCCCTCGAAGGAAACGCACCACTCGCAAAATTTGATATTTCATTCAATAAGGAAGATAAGAATTCTTATTTAAGTTTGGGAATTTAAAATTAGCAAGTCCATCACCGCCAAACTTAGTAGCTAATTGAGTTGCTAGGGCAGGGTTTTATGAGACTGCTATTAATCTGCCATCACAAAAATTCCAGCCTCATAACTCAAAGTCATAAGGAAACAAACATGTTGTTCCTATTATAGGATTTTCGCCCATAATTTTCTTTTTATAAAAGTAAAAAACTTCAATCTTACTTAAGTTTCCTTTACGGAAAACCTCTCAATAAATGAAACCCAAGGTGTGGCGCATTTAAAGTAATTCAGTTTTCCAAGAAATCCTAGGAACAACCTTAAATTATTTACCTTCAATTACAGACTTTTTTATTTAACGTAGGTTATATTCCTAGTTTAATTGTACTTTTGCGGCCATGCAAATGGCAGACATAATAAGCGGTTTTGGAGTCACCTTCATATTAACTGCATTTTTCCTTTCAACTTTTAAGTTGATAAAAATGGATTCTATCTTTTACTATACTTTAAATATTATAGGAGGAGGATTAGCTTGTTATGGAAGTGTTTTAATTAATTCGGTTCCTTTTACCATATTAGAAGGCATTTGGGCAATTGTAGCGGCAGTTGGATTAATCAAGTTATTAACGAATTCAAAAACTACTACGTGAATACTTCTTTTATCTCTTGGTTTCTTTTAGTTCTTTTATCACTTATTTGGGGAAGCTCATTTATTTTAATGAAGCGTGGAATGGAAGTGTTTAGCAGCGAGCAAGTAGCGGCACTGCGTATTGTTATTGCGTTTTTGTTTTTACTTCCTTTAATGCTTAAACATTATAAAGTAAACTTAAAAAAATACTGGTTCGGTATTTTGATGATGGGAACTTTCGGAAATTTGATTCCAGCATTCTTGTTTACTCGTGCCGAAACAGGAATTAGCAGCGCACTTGCAGGTATGTTAAACGCATTAACTCCTGTGTTTGCTATTATAGTTGGTACACTGCTTTTCAAAACAAAAACTTCTCTCAATCAAATTATTGGTGTTGCCGTTGGTTTTGGTGGGGCAATTTTATTAGTGAGTTTTGATGAAGGAAGCAAAAGCGGAACAAATAATTTATCCTATGCATTAATGGTTGCCGCAGCAACCTTTTGTTACGCAATTAGTGTAAATAGTATTAAAAAATATTTAAGCGATATAAATGCAATTACTGCAACAGTATGGTCATTTACTTTTATAGGTACATTTACTATCGTTGCCCCGTTTTTCTTCGATTTACTTTTACCTGCCGAAAATCAAACACACTTATGGCCTGATTTTTTTCATCGCCTACAAACTGTTCCCAAGGCATGGGAGAGTTTGGGTTATGTAAGTATTCTGGCAATTGTAGGTTCTGCAATATCAGTAATACTATTTAATATACTCATTAAAAAATCGAATGCTATTTTTGCTTCATCATGCACTTACCTAATACCAGTAGTTGCAATGATGTGGGGTGTTTTTGATAACGAACGAATTGTATGGCCACAATATTTATCTATCCTTGTTATCCTTGCAGGAATTTGGTTGATTAATAAGAAGTATGTTGAGAAGGTGGATTAGTATAAAATTTACCTCACCAATATTTTCCCTAAATAAATACTAACATTACTTGCATCAGCAAGTCTTAAAAAGTAAATGCCATTTGGTACTTTTAATTTTACATCAATGCTGCTTTGGTGTTTTATAACTTGTGTTTCTATTAATTTACCCGTGCTATCATAAATAAACAAGGTGCCTGTTGTGTATTTATTTAATGTGTTTATTAAACTAAACTCCCCATTATTTGGATTCGGCACTAAACTAAATACATTACTCCTTGTGCCATTCTCACTAATACCAACCGGATTTGCTTGTACATAAACCGAATCATAAGTAACATAACTGCACTGTGTTTTTTGTACATGATACCAGCCGCTTTGCGTAACATACAAAGTTGGGTTGGCATTGTTTACATCGCTTATGTTTAAAGCAGGCGACCATACATAATTTGCATTTATATTTGTATTATTCCCTAGTTGTATTACGGTATTTTCTGTTGCAATTATTGTATCTGTTAATGCTGCTCTTACAGCTTCATCTAATAATGTTACACTTACATCATCTACATAATAATATGCAAAGGGGTTGCCAAAATTTGCCATACCGCCAGGCACATAAAGTGTATCGTGTAATACTAAATTTGTAAACTCTCCTATTACCATATACTTATAGGCACTATCAGCTGTAAAATAATTTTCTACCTTCATCCAATTAGTTTTACTACTTAAAAAACCACTTGTGTTTGTTACCTGTGGTGCAAAATAATTAGTCCAATCGGCGGGGCTATAAATAACTTTATCAAATAAATGAATTGTATCTCTTATAAATAAAGCACTCATTAATGAGTGAGCGTAGTTTGCTGTATCTGCCAAACTAACATAAAAACTAACACAGTATTGTTTTCCAATTTCTAAGGAATCCGTTAATGGTACATAAAGCATTTCGCGATTACTAAAGGAGTTTCGGTTATAAGAAATAAATCCGGCATATGCAGAGCCCAGATGAGGGTTTTGATGACCCGCTCCGTTTTTGGGTACAGATGCGCAATAGGGATTACTACATATATTAGTCGTTTGTGGATTAATGTTATTTACATGAAACCAATCTCCCGAACCAATATTAGTCCAGTAATAAGTACTTGTTTGTATGTTTCCTAAGTTATTATCATTAAAAAAAACCTGTTCAAACCCTGGATTTGGTATTAGATTTTGTGCCTGTGTTATTGTGTTTAATAAAACGCAAATAAACCCAATTACAATTCTTAATTTGCAATTGGGTTTAGCTAACAATAAATTAATGTACAATAGTTTTGCCAATGTATATTGTTTTATTTTCTTCATTTATTACTTTAATAAAGTACATTCCTTTGCTGTTTCTGTCGTTAATGTTTATTTCGGCCTTATTAACGAAGGGTGTTTCTATTATTGTATTACCTAATATGTCGGTAACAAATATATTTCCTTTAACATCCTTTGTATTTATGCTTTCCAAAGTAAATTTACCATTATTTGGATTAGGATACAA
>CANJJP010000009.1 GCA_947474485.1 Bacteroidota bacterium
AGGAACAGTTGTTAACTCCTATTTTGCCGGACATCAATATGAAATCTTAATTAAATTAGAAAGCGGAAAGCAGATTTCCTTTTATAATCAAACATCTCTTTCATTAAAAGAAATAGTATATCTGGGGATAGTGTAATAAGTTAGCTGATTTTTATCCCAACAACACAAACATCATCGGTTTGCTCGTACCCAGTTTTCCAATCTTCAAAAACTGTTTTTAAAATGCTTTTTTGCTCTTTCATTGGTAAGTGAACATTTTGAAGCAATACCTCTTCAAATTTTTTATATTTTAATTTTTTTCCGTCTTTACCTCCAAATTGATCTGCATAACCATCGGTAAATAAGTAAATGTTATCTCCTTTTTCGAGTTTAAAATTGTTATTTGTAAATGACTTTACAACTTCAGAAACCGAACCAATTGCATGTTTATCCGCCTTTATTACTATTAATTCTTTGTTTCTTACAATATAAATTGGATTATTGGCACCTGCAAATTGCAATTCGTATTTGTTAAAATCAATTGCTACTAAAACAATATCCATTCCGTCTCTTACCGGACTGTCGATTACGCTCTGATTTAGCGTAGCTATTACATTTACATTTAAAAAATCTAATGCTTGAGCTGGGGTGTTTATCGCCTTATCTTTTGCAGATTGTTTAAGGAAGTTGTTTCCAATTAAACTCATGAATGCGCCAGGTACTCCATGCCCTGTGCAATCAGCAACGGCAATTAAGTTTACATATTTATCTCCTTCAGTACCTGTAGTTGTTTTTACTTTTGTTGCCCAATAAAAATCGCCACTAACAATATCTTTTGGTTGATAGTAAACAAAATATTCATTAAACATTTCATCCAACACTTCATCAGGAGGTAAAAGTGCGGATTGAATGCGTTTTGCATAACGTATACTGCTTAATATTTCACGATTTTTTTCTTCAATTTCTTCTTTTTGAGAAATAACAATTTCATGTTCTTTTTCTATAATATCTCGCGAAAGCGCTAACTCCAATCTGCTTTTAATTCCATTATACGTTAATTTATAACGTGTACGAATTAAGAAAACACAAAAGAATGCAACGGTAAGTGTAAGCAGGCCGCCGTTGATTAAAAACTCTTCTAATGATAAAGTGCTATTAAGTTTATAAAATATAACGTTACTTATAATGGTTACAACTAAAAGAATGATGGATAAATAAAACTCCCAAAGAACTAACATTCCCGCACCAATAAAAAGTGCCATATAGGCAAAAGTGTGCTGATGCATATGATCTAAATCCATTACACTCCACATGTATGAATTTTGAATTGATATTCCCAACACTAAAAAGAACATACAAAAATAGATAGTTACTCCAATTTGTTTTCTAAATGATAACAGAATTAAACTGCTTGCAGAAACAGAAAAGCGAAACAATAAAAACGAAACAAAAGCATTTGGAATCACAAGGTAATCGCTTGCTACCCAAAAAATATTTAATATAATTCCAATCCAACATGTAATAACATGAAAGCGTTCGGTGCTCTTGTAAAACTCTTGTTTTACTGTATCGTCAGAAATACTAGTGTTAAAATTACTCAAGCGTTAAAGGTTTTTATTAAGGTAAATATAATAAAAAAGCCGTTCATTGTTTTTTGAACGGCTTTAAAAAAAAAGAATAATAATTATTTTTTACGAGCCGCTAATTGTTTCTTTTGCATGTCTTCTAATCTTGCTTGGAAACCTGATTTTTTCGCAGGCTTTTTCATGTTATTGTCAATTTGCGCTCTTAATTTATCATCGCTTACCATTTTACGCATTAAATATGTTTGTAAGAAGGTAATCATGTTAGCTAAGAAATAATACCAACTTAAACCTGCAGAATAGCTATTCATGAAACTTAAGAAAATAACTGGCATTAAATACATCATTACTTGCATGCCCGGCATTTGTGAGTTTTGCATTGGCATCATTTTTTGGTTCATCCAAGTGTAAACAATGGTTGACACAAACATCATTAATGCAAACATACTCATGTGATCACCATAAATAGTATTGATAACTGGTATATAACCAAAATCCCAAACCGAATCGTATGTAGATAAATCACTTGCCCACAAAAATGCCTTTTGACGTAATTCAAATGATGCAGGGAAGAAGTTTAACAAGGCAATCAAAATTGGTAATTGCAGCAAAGCTGGAATGCAACCCGAAAGCGGACTTACGCCCGCGCGCTTATAAAGCGCCATGTTATCCTGATTCGATTTCATTGCGTCGCCCTTGTGTTTTTCCTTGATGGCATCCATCTCAGGCTTTAACAAACGCATTTTTGCTGAAGATAAATAAGTCTTATAAGCAATTGGTAATAATAAAATCTTGATGATTAAAGTCAAAATTAAAATTACCCAACCCATACTTAAAGAAGAATCTTTAAACATTTCGAAAATTGGAATAACTAACCACTTATTTAAATAACTAAAAATCCACCAACCCATTGGGATTGTTTTTTCTAATCCTATGTTTTGATCGCGCAGAATATGGTATTGGTTTGGACCAAAGAAAAATTTCATTCCAAATTTATCTGTTGCTCCTTTGTTATAATTGAAAGATAAAGATGCAATGGTAGTCTTCACATTTTTTATGTCTGTTTTGTCAACAAAGGTTTTTAGCAAGGCACCTTGGTTAAATTGTGTATTGGCAACTAAAGCTGCTGTAAAAAATTGCTGTTTAAATGCAATCCATTTTATTTGCGACTCAGGTAATGATTTGTCTTCACTTGCAACTAAACTTAAATTATCCAAATCATTATCTTCTCCAGCAGTTTGATAATAAATTCCTGATGTTTGTTTTTCCTTTTCGATATGTAATTCTTGAGAAGGCATTCTCATATTCCAGTCCATAATAATTTCATTATTATTTGAACTTATAATATTTTGCATCCCAACAAAAGTTACGTCATAATCAACATTGTAAGAGTTATCTTTTAATAGATAACTGTACTCAATATATGAGTCGGATTTTGAAGTGTTTAATCTTAATTTAGCAACTGCAGGTGCAGTAGCGCTTGCTGATTTACTTTGGTCGCTACTTGCAAAGTACAAACTATCTGTAGAGATTAGTGTGTTGTTGTATGCGTTTAACAAAAGAGATTGTTTTAAACTATCATCTTCAAATAATATCAATGCATCTTTACTATTAGGGCGAGAGTATTTTTTTAATTCAACAGAGGCAATTTTACCGCCTTTAGTCGAGAGCTTCACTTTGATTAAATTATTTTCTAGAATTATAAATTCTTCTTTCCCTTTTGCAGCCGGAGCAAAGTCCCGAAAGTTTTCAACTAGTTTTTTTACTTCTAAAACTTGTTTAGCAGAATCAGATAAATTAGCTAAAACAATTTGAGTGGTATCTGTTGCTTTTAACGAATCAGCTTTCGTTTTTTCAGCAGCAATTAATTGCGTTTCTTTTTCAGCAAGTTTAATTTGAACTTGAGCAATTGAGTCTTGAACAAATTGTTTACGAGCAACTTCTTCTTTGCTTGGAGCTGAAAAATATAACCAACCTATTAAAATTGCGCCAATTAATCCAACGCCAATGAGTGAATTTCTATCCATTTATCCTAAAAAATTAAGCCGCAAAAGTAATGAAATATGCCGCTTAAAAAGTGAAAGCTCGATTTTTTTTACATTTTATATGAGTATTGCCACAAAAAGAGTATTTATTTCATATTAATACCTAAATTAGATTTGTTAATAAGATTATTTCTTCGTAAAATCGTGCTAAATTTTTAAGCTATGTTTCAGTTGAATAAGCCGTTACTTTTACTTTTAGTTAGTTTTGCTCTACCGTTGTTTGTAAAAGCTCAGAATCCTGTGCCCTCTATAACATTAGCTACAACTACTGGCTGTGTTAACGCTCCAATAAGTTTATCAGGAAGTGCTTCTCCAAGTAATGCAAGCGTTACAGCTTGGGCATGGACATCAAATCCCACAACAGCAACATTTTCTGCCGCTGCAAGTAATAATACGCAGTTCACTGCAAGTGCTGCTGGATCTTACACAATAACATTAACTGTAACACCAGGAGGAGCTACAGCAACTACCACTGTAACGATTAGTAATAATCCTACGGTAAATCTTACTCCAAATTCTGATACTATTTGTATTGGTTCAACAGGTAGAGTATTAACAGCAAGTGGCACAGCTACTTCATACTCTTGGCTCCCTTCAGCCGGACTAAGCGCTGTAACAGGTTCTACCGTAACAGCTACTCCTACATCTAATACTACTTATACAGTTACCGGCACATTAAATGGTTGTACAGCAACTGCATCATCTCAAATTACTGCATTGGTTGTTAGTCCAGTTGTTGCAAGTGCTTTAAATAATTACGTTTGTATAGGAAACACAACATCCATGATAGTTAGCGCTCCATCTGCTCTTTCATACTCCTGGACCCCTTCAACAGGATTATCTTGTAACAATTGTGGTAATCCAATAGTAAGCCCAACTGATACAACAATATACACTGTTACTGTTACCGGTAACTGCTTTTCAAACACCAGTGACACTGTTATTATTTACCCTGTTGTTTGTGGGCCACCTGTTGGTGGTTTTTCTTACAATCATAGTATTTGCAGATATCAGTGCGTCACTTTTCAAGACACTTCTGTTATTCAGCCATTAATTTATAATTGGTATTTTACAGGCGGCATTCCTGATTCTTCTTCAGAAAGAAATCCAACTGTTTGCTATAATGTAGAAAGCGGTAATGCTCCTGGAGGAAAATATCCTATTATGCAAATTGTAACAAATATATTAGGACAAAAAGACACCGTTATTGATAGTATTATTGTTAAAATATCGCCAGTAGCTGGTATTAATAATGGTAATATTTCTGAAACAATTGAAGTTGGAAATTCAGTTACTTTGAACGCTTTAAATTATACAACCAATGGACTGTATTATAGTTGGTCACCAACAACGGGATTAAGTAATTCAGGACAATCCATTGTTGAGGCTTCTCCTCAAGTGAACACCGTTTATGTAGTTACTGTCACCAATAATTTGGGATGTAAGGACAAAGACACTATACTCGTGAAGGTTGAAAAAATATGTGGAGAAGTTTTTATACCTACCGCTTTTTCTCCTAATGGTGACGGCGCAAATGATTACGCAAAAGTGTTAAATAATAATTGTATTAGAAGTGTGATTTTTAGCATTTTTGATCGCTGGGGAAATAAAGTTTTTTCTACAGATGTTAAAGAAACTGCAGCAATTGGTTGGGATGGAACATTTAAGGGATCCCCAATGGATGCTGGTGTTTTTGTTTATTACATTGATGCTGTTTTATTAGATAATACAACAATTAGTCAAAAAGGTAATATAACCTTAGTAAGATAATAAATATGAAGAAAATTTATTTAATCGCATTGAGTTCTCTTGGTTTTTTGTTTGCTACGCAAGCTCAGGATGTTCATTACTCATTATATGGCGAAGCGCCTAGTGTTTTAAATCCAGGACTTACAGGCGTAGCCTATGACTTTAGAGCCAATGTAAACTATAAAAGTCAATGGAAAAGTTTTAATTCCGCTTATAAAACTACAGCGGCAAACATTGAAACTGCATTTAAACATCGTAAATTAAAAGCTGCTTATGTAGCTGCAGGATTCAATTTTTATAGTGATGTCGCAGGAGATGCTAAATTTGGGACTACCTCATTTAATGGTAATTTTTCTACAATCATTAGAGTAAGCAAGAATAGTAAACTATCAATCGGTTTAACTGGTGGTGCGACTACTCGCAAAATAAAGGAAGATGACAAACTAACTTGGTCTAATCAATATGATGGTTTTAAATTCCAAGAATCATTTGAAAGTGGAGAGAAAAATTTCGCACCGGGTTCATTTACTCGTGGAGATTTTGGAGGAGGTATAAATTGGCATTATAGCGAAAGTAATTTATATATTAGCTCAAACAATGGTACTCGTGCTGATGTTGGCGCATCTGTTTATCATTTCACTACTCCCAGAAACTCATTTTATGCCGATGGTAATGATAAAATAAACATGCGTTACAATGGTTATGCAACTGTTGTGCTTTGTAAAAAGGGAAGTAATTTTAGTATTGCCCCAGGTTTAATTTACCAACGTCAAGGTACAACGCAGGAATTAATTGTTTCTTCTTTATTTAGAGTTATTATACATGAACAATCTGTTCATACTGCTAATGAAAAAGCTTTTGCTATTTCTGCTGGATTGCAATACCGTTTACAAGATGCTTTAATACCAACTGCTTTAGTTGAGTATGATAAATATGCATTAGGTTTAGCATACGACATAAGTCTTTCAAACTCAAGTACTGCAAGTAAGTCAAAAGGTGGATTTGAATTTTGCTTGCGTTATAACTGGAGCCCAGGATATGGTAAAATGCTAGGTATATCAAATAATCACACTACTAACAGCGAGTAAGATTTTATAAAAAAATAGCTTTAAGTTTTTCAACTCCTTTGCTTGCTTTTTCTTTTATATGAACTAAGTTATCTATATGTAACAAATCAAATTTACCCGGATCTATTAAGTATTTTGGAATACTTGAAGCTGCAACCTCAATTAATCCAGCAGCTGGGTATACGTTTAATGATGTTCCTACTGTTATAAAATAATCTGCATACAAAATCATATCCGCAGCTATTTCCATATTTGGAACCATTTCTCCAAACCATACAATGTGCGGACGAAGCTGAGAGCCTTTTGCACACGTATCCCCCATTTTAACTTCCCATTTTTTTAGAGCGTAAATTAAGCCTTCATCAATGGTTGAACGTACTTTCATTATTTCACCATGTAAGTGCAATACATTGCGAGAGCCAGCACGCTCATGCAAATCATCAATATTTTGTGTAATAACCTGAACATTGTATTTCTTTTGAAGTTCAGAAAAAAAGTAATGTGCGTCGTTTGGCTTTGCTTCCATAACTTGTTTACGACGCAAATTATAAAACTCTGTAACCAATGTTGGATTTCGTTTCCAAGCTTCAGGTGTTGCCACATCATCAATCTTGTATTCTTCCCATAGTCCGCCACTGTCACGAAATGTTTTGATTCCGCTCTCGGCACTTATACCAGCACCAGAAAAAACTATGATCTTTTTCTTTGACATGTAGAGTGGTGAAGGTATATATTTTTTTTAGAAAATCAAATTTGTGGTTTTGTTCTTGCTTATTTTACAATCTATTGTTTAGTGATTTAATTGCATTTGATTTCCATATTGTTCTAACACTATTTTTTATCAATCGTGCTTAAAATTGCTGTATTTAAATCTAGAATTTGTCCTAAATTATTTTTTGATAAAAATAATAGTAGAATTGGTAATGCGAAAAAATGGAATTTAATTTTCATTCTGAAGAGATTACAATATGCTGTTTACAACACAATGTCCGCAGTTTAATAGAAAAATAGTTATACGCACTTAGATAAAAGTTGCATGTATAAAATTTAGAGTTTAATTGAGTTGCAAATGTGCATTGTAAAATAATTTATTGGTAGACAAAAGTATAAGGATTGTAGGCTATTTAGTGAACATACTTAAATGCATGAAAATAAAATGTGTGTTTATACTTTCACTGATAATGAACGTAATTGTATTTACATCGCTCACTTCCTTTCTTCTAGAAGAGAATTTCAATTTAATGTATCAGGATCTTAAGCCATAACAGGTCAGGTAGTTACTGAATATGATGTTACTACTATTTATTATTAGCAAAAAAAGACATGCTGGAATGGACAGGAAAATTTAGAAACTTGATTCAGCCATCACCTCCCAAGTATGATCACTTAACAACTTAACACTACTTATAAATTCTAGTTTTTCATTTTTACTTCTACCCCACTCGTTTGGCGCAATCATCATTAAAGAGTATTCATCTTCCTTTTTGTAGAGATGATAAATTTGTCCAACAAATGGTTCGAAAGACATTTTTGCTTGGTATATTTTTTCGCTTATTTCTTTTCTTGCTTTAATTTCGTTTGCTTGTTTCACTAACAACTCCAGTTGTTTTTGTATCTGCATTAGTTGCGCATCCGTTTGCTCGTACATAGATGAAAGTGCCCGCGACTTTATTTTCCCAACATCTTCAGGCTTTACCGCTATACTACCTATATTATGAGGGTATGGCAATAGACCCGGATTTTCAGCTACTTTATCTTTATCAATTGGATTAATATACATTAGTAGTCAGTTTTTAAAGAAACGTATTTCAAAAATTCTTCTCTAGTTTTTTCTTCTAAAAATTTACCGTCATAAAAAGAGCTTACCGTTGCTGAACTATTATCCTTAATACCTCTAGACGAAACACATAAATGTTTAGCATCAATTAAAACGGCAACATCCTTTGTTCCTAATATATCTTGCAATTCCTTAGCTATTTGCATGGTGAGGCGCTCTTGAACTTGAGGGCGCTTTGCAAAATAATTCACAATTCGATTTAATTTTGACAAACCAATAACTTTTCCTGATGATATATAAGCCAAATGCGCCTTACCAATAATGGGAACAAAATGATGCTCGCAATTACTGTAAAAAGTTATATCCTTTTCGATCAACATTTGATTGTATTGATATTTATTTTCGAATAAAGCAATCTTTGGTTTGTTTGCTGGAGAAAGTCCGCTAAAAATTTCTTCCACATACATTTTGGCAACTCTGTGTGGCGTTCCATTTAAACTATCGTCAGTTAAATCTAAACCGAGCGTTTCCATTATCTCACGGAAATGGCTTTCGATTTTATTAATTTTTTCATTATCGCTTATTTCAAACGCATCTTTTCTTAATGGTGTATCAATTGAAGTACTTATGTGTTCATCGCCAATATCTTCAGTAGTAAGTTCACTTAAAACAATTTTATTATTTGTTAAAAGTGTATTGAGAGAGATTTCTTTATTTTCCATGATGACTTAATTTAACGTTTAAGAATACAAAATATCCAACAAAGATAAAATATTTTTGTTTAACATTATTAATTATTAGTTAAACAATATAAAATACTAGAAGAACTCTCATAATCAATGTATTACATTTAAATAAAAAGGATAAAAACAAAACAATTTAAGTAATTAAGAAGTTAAATAGAAAATTTTGTTTGATTACATTGATGAAAAAATAAACACTTTTCACATAAGCAATTTGAATATTTTTCACTTATTTCCCTCCTGACACTTTCTGATAAAGATATATCATAACAAAAACAACTATTTATATCATTTGCATTACAAACAAATTCATTGTTACAGCACTCACAAACTTTTTTAATTGAGCTTGAATCTCTATTCATTTTTATAAATGTTTATAAAAGCAGTTTTATCTGTTAGCAAATGGTAGCTTTCAGGAACAAGAGATCTAGGCAAATCTTTACGAATAAGAAAATATTTATTTGTAACATCACCTGCCTCTAAACTAATATAATTGTAACGCACCATATATGTTTGGAAATTCCAATCGTTCCACATTTCAGTTGGAATACCAACTACCTCACCCCTTGGAATTATTTTTCCAAACGCATAAACATCCTGCAGCATTTCTCCATCGCGCTTTGATTTACCTATAGAAGTAAAAACAAATACAAGCGAAGCAATTAATAAAATTGCTGCAAATCCTTTAAACAATTTTAGTCCAGCCGACCTTTCATCTATTTTGTTAAACAAATTAGTTAAACGCGGGGCAAGTAATAAAGCAAATGCAATTGCAAAATAAGGCAATGCTGTTACTAAATAAAAACCTCTTTGCTCAAGAGTCACCATTAAAGGCATCGACCCACTAAGTCCAATTAAAATGAACCAAAGAATTCGTTTAGTTCCATCTTCAATAGTTAAGTCCTTTGCTTTTTGTTTTTTACTTAGTATCAATATTAATAAAGATAAAATTGCAAGTGGAAATAATTCACTAATTAATCTAATCAACAACTCAAAACGATTGCCTGTAGTGGCACCAACATTATTAAATGTATTTACAAAACGAATCCCGAAATACGTTTTAAAACTTTCTAATGCCTCTGGCGAAACAAGAAACATCAATGAATAAATTACAACTGATGTTCCAACTAAAATCAATGAATGCAAAATCATTTTCGAGAATTGATAATTCTTAACGCTAACTATCCAATAAAAACCAACTGCAGCAATTGGAAACAATCCCTGGACTCCTTTTGTTAATGAAGAAAGAAAAACAAATACTCCAGCAAAAACTAAATTTAAAACAATACTTTCCTTATTAAATAGTGCCTTATACGAATGATAAACCGACGCTAAAGCAAAAAAGCTCATTACTGTTTCCTCAACATGATTTGTATACGCCCAAAACACAACAGGAATAGAAGTAAAAAACAAAACGGGTAACCAGGAGAATTGTTTCGTTTCAATTGTTGTAAAAATTGCCTTCCATAATTTAACTAAGTAAATTGCTAAACCAGAAAAACAAACAAAACAAAATAAACGCTCCACATACATAGATGAACCAAACACCTTATAAAACAATGCGATTAATCCGCCATACAAAGGTGGTTGCTCATGATAAGAAAACATACTTGTTTTACTAAAACTTTGATTCCAAAAAGTGCCAATACCGTCAGCCAAATTTTTTCCAACGCTTATATAAAGCATACCATCCATAAACACACCGTCTTGTATTAATTGCGACACAATTAATATCATAATTACTGCGATAGTAAAAATCCAAAACCAAGTATGTTTATTAAACTTCAATTTATTTTTTTATTATATATAATTTATCAGCACCAATTGCTAACTCTTCTGCATTTGCTTTATTAAATACTGGAGCCTTAATTCCATTTTTAAACTCTTTTGTACCAACAAATATTCTAGCTTCATTCCAAGCACCTGCAACAATAAAAGAATTAAGCAATTTACTTCCTCCCTCAATTATAACTGACTGAATGGACAATTCAAATAAAGTATTAAGCAAAGTATTTACAAAATCCCTATCGAAATTTATTTTACAATAAGTAATATTTGAAGTATTTAATTTATCCTTTTCAGTAACAACTAAAACCTTCCCTTCACTTGAAAAAACTTTTGAAAAAGTTGGTAATTTGAGTTCTCTATCAATTACAATTCTTACTGGATTATTACCTTCAACCAAACGCGTCGTTAATTTAGGGTCATCAACAACAACAGTATTAGTTCCAACCAAAATAGATTGTTCCTCAGCTCGCCATTTATGAACTAACTCTTTACTTTCTGTACATGTAATCCAATTATCTTCTTTGCTTGCAGGTAATGGCTCACGCGAAATAAAACCATCTTTTGTTTCTGCCCACTTTAAAATCACATAAGGTTGCTTTTTTTCATGATACCAAAAGAAACGTTTGTTTAATTCACGAGCCTCACTATTGATAACACCACTAGAAACTACGATACCTGCAACTTTCAGCTTTTGAATTCCCTTTCCTGCAACTAATGGATTTGTATCTAAATTGCCTACTACCACACGCTTAAACTTTTTTGAAATAATTAAATCGCTACAAGGTGGTGTTTTACCATAGTGCGAACAAGGTTCTAAATTCACATACAAAGTACAATCGGTAAAATCAAAATCAATTGGCAAGGAATTTATTGCATTCACTTCTGCATGGGGGCCACCAAATTTTTGGTGGTAACCTTCTGCTATCGCTTTATCATTTTTTACAATTACGCAGCCAACCATAGGGTTTGGTGCAACCTTGCCCCTACCCTTCTCTGCTAATTGCAAAGCAAACTTCATGTATGTAAAATCGTTATACAACAGCGTAAAAATACAAAAGAAATCAAGGCTTACGAAATTGATTTAAGGGAAGTTCTAAAAATTAGATTTTTTTAGGCGAGCGATGTTTTAAAACCGCAGCAGACTTTGGTCTGTGAGGATTTTAAAATTGAAGCTCAACGACAAAAAAATAATTTATAGGACTTCCCTTTAGCTTATTAACAAGGCAATGTAGATAAGCTATTGCAAACCTGCATTTTACAACCTATCATCCAGTTTATCTTTGGTAATAATGATTAATGCTATTTCATATACTTTAAAGCGTCGAAGCTTGCTTTTAATGCTGTGCGCACTATTCAGCCTATATTCCTGTCGAAATAAAAAGGAAATAAACAAAACTGACACTGTTGTTACACCGAAAAAATCAGGGTCTAGCGCAATACAAGTAAAATATGGTACACAATTAAATGTTGCTCCAAAAGAAATAGAAAATGAAAAACTCTATTCTTTCATTGATGAATGGTACGCTGCTCCATACAAATACGCAGGAACAGATAAAAGCGGAATAGATTGTTCGGGATTTACAAGTAAACTATATGAAAGTGTCTATTTAAAAAAAATATCACGAGCCTCAAAAGATATTTATGCAACATCCGTTGTAGTAAAAAAAGAAGATTTAAAAGAAGGTGACTTTGTGTTTTTTAAAATAGAATCGAAAAATGTATCTCATGTAGGCGTTTACCTCATGAATAATAAGTTTGTGCATGCCAGTACTAAAAAGGGTGTTATTATTAGTGACTTGAACGAACCTTATTATCTAAAATATTTTTACACAGGAGGAAGACTAAAATAATTATGCTACTAAAAGAACTCTATTACCCAAATGTTGCTCTTTACAAGAGACTCAGAGCTGCAAAAAACATCATTGCTATTGGAATGATTTTATCAATTGCTACATCATGGCGATTATGGACAAACGACCGCTTTTTTCCGCAAGTGCCGATGTTTAATTTTGGATTTGAGATAAATCAACTAACATGTTACATTCTGTTTGGTTTATTTGGACTTACAATTGTTGGTTTACTTGTTTCGCGTTTTG
>CANJJP010000010.1 GCA_947474485.1 Bacteroidota bacterium
AAAATTATATATTAAAAGACAATTGTGTAAAACAAAAAAAGCCACTCAAACGACTAGCTTCCGCGGGAGAAACCATGCCCGAATCGAATGAAATTATTAAGGATTTGGTGGTCCAAAATGGGAAAGCGAGAAGGCTTATTTAAATTAACCGATATCATTGAGTTTGATGAAGGTCATTTTGAGGTTGAAACTAGCAAAGGAAAAAGAGAAAACTTAAAGCGTGGTAAAGGTTCGCAACGTCAAAAAGATGTCGCTGTAATGACAGAATCAACACCATTGAAAATATAAAAACAAAAAAGTAAAGTAGCCACCTTAGATAGGTTAAGATGAAAGTATTGCAAGCAAAATATAGCGATGAGATTAACCGTAAATAAGATGCGATGTTTGATAGATTAAATTAATAAATGAGACTGTAAATAATTTTATTTCCAGTATTGTAACCTAAGCCAAACTCAGCCGATGCACAAAGTCGATTATATACCTGAATTTCACTTCCTAATTTTAACGATGGCACAATACCGAACGTTCTTCGTTTATCAGATAAATAGGTACCGACAAATAAACTCTATTCAGCATAAATATTGGCTTAGAAAAGTCCTTATTGAAATACCTATAATTTATTCCTGCCGCACCTTAACAATTTCAAAAAAAACATTTATAATCTTCTTTTTTAATTTCTGAAGAGAGCTTCATTAAAGCAACAGGCATTAACGAAATGCGTTCAATGTTTTTCTTTGTTTCTTCTAAAGTAAAACTTCCTAAAACTGGTGATTTACCAATTGGGTATTTTGCTGCTTCTAATTCTAATGCGTTTAGTTCTATTATTTTTGCTCAATTACTTTTGGTGCTTTGTAATAATCACTATCGCGCTTAGGTGCATTTTTTAAAGCATCTGCTTGTGTAATAGAAACAATCGGTTCGTCATCACGCATAACATTTACCTCATCAGTCATGTAAATTAAAGGTTCAACATTTGCAGTGTCCAACTCACTTAATTTATCAATAAAAGAAAGCATACGATTCATGTCGCCAATAATTTCCTCTTTTGCCTTTTCATCAAATTCTAAACGTGCCAAATGAGCAACCTCATCTACTATTTTTGTATCAATATTCATTATTGTTCTTGTTTAAATGCTTTTAAAGTTTCGAGGGATAAATCTCTAACTTGCTCTCGCAAAGATACTAAATTTTCATCTGTCATGCCCTTAGTGCTAATCGGCTCGTGAATCACAATTTTTGCTAATCCGGGGCGACCCAAACTCTTAAAAAAACCACCATTTTGCAAAAGTTTCCAATTACTAATAAAAGTAATAGGTACAATGGGAACTTGTTTATCTATTGCTAGTTTAAATGCCCCGTTTTTAAAAGCTTTTAATTTTCCTTCGTTACTAATGGTTCCTTCAGGAAAGATGAACATATTGTGTCCCTTATCAATTTCTTCTCCTGCTTTTATTAATGCCTTATGTGCATCACTATTACTTTTACGATTTACTGGGACATCTAATTTTTTAAAGAATATATTAAACAAAGGTACTTTTAATAATTCTGCCTTCGCCATAAAAATGATATTAATTGGCAGTGCATGATAAGCTAAAATAATATCCAAGTATGACGTGTGATTAGCAATAATTACACAAGGTTGAGGAATGTCTTTTATTTTAGAATTATAATATCTTTTATAGAATATACCTGAAAGAAAAATGGCGATACTGCCATCCAAACGTTTTAAAAACATTACTGCTTTTACGTTAAAGCTAACATATAAAAAGAAAACAAAAAAGGGATAGAAAAACAAAAACACGATTACAAAAACCAGTGCAAACCAAATCTTCCAAACTGTTGCGAATATGCGTCTTAAAATTTCCACGATACAAATGTAGCTTCTTAAAGCTTATTATTTTTGATATAAATCAAAAAAGTGGGGGTAACTGGATTTAATTCTTTTATGACTTAATAATTAACAGCCATTTCACTGCGTCCCGTTTTTTATCATAAACTTTCACGGGATGCGCCTTTTTAACTACTTTATAATAAAAATTAGCCATTATACGAGTTGCCAAATTATCAATTACTATAGCTTCACCTATTGTTTTTTGTGTAATATTTAATTCTTTATATGCATCAAAAGAAAATGCTTCAGTAGAGATATTGTTTCGCTGGCCTGTAATAGCTAAATTTTAAACTGGGTTTACTCCATCAGTTAATTCCTTTGTAACTTCTGCTAATTCCCTAACATCATCAACCTCCATGCATATATCATCCTTAACTTCAAAGCAAATAATTTGATTTGTGTAAAAAGTAACCTTCCCAATGCGAAGGTTCCTCTTCACTGTTGAAATCAAATCATTAAGTATGTTTGCGTTACTTTTCACTATCCTTCCAAATTTTATAAATATCTTGTTGTTTAGGTCTGTCTTTTGGTATTTCTCTTAAAGGTTCGCATTCCTTTAGAGTAGCATAACATTCGGCAGGTAGTTTTTGGTACAATGCTGTTCCTTTTGTTTTCCATGCAATCATTTCATCACTTACATCCTTCACTATTTTAGCTGGATTACCAACTACTATTTTACGCTCTGGTATATTCATTTTTGCTGGTACAAAACACAATGCGCCAACAATGCAATTATCGCCAATAACTACATCATCCATCACAACCGAATTCATTCCAACTAAAACATTTTTACCAATTGTACCTCCATGTATAATTGCCCCATGGCCAATATGCGCTCCTGCTTTTAACAACACTGTAGTTCCTGGAAACATGTGAATAGTACAATTTTCTTGCACATTACATCCATCTTCAATAATAATCTCACCCCAATCGCCACGAATTGCAGCTCCTGGACCAATATATACGTCCTTGCCAATAATCACGTTTCCCGTAACACAAGCTTGAGGATGCACAAAGCTTGATTCGTTCACAACAGGGCGATATCCATTAAATTCGTAAATCATACTTACAATTGAGAAGTGAAAATAAGAAATAAAATTGAATTTGTTTTGTCTTTTGCTTAAAAAGATAACACATAAAGCTGTTCGCCTTTTCATTATGATTAACAAATAATGCTTGTTATATTTGTAATACCAATTGTAATTATAAATTTGTTCAAATATGCGAGGTTATTTTTTTTCAAGACGATGAATAAAATTGTTGCAGAGCAATGGCTACGGAACTATTTTTTGAAGAAGTATTGATAATAAAGAACAAGCAGATTGAATAAATTTATGGTTACATTGGTATAAGATAGCTGTATTCATTTATGCCCAAAGTCCTTCGTATCATCAACCGTTTTAATTTAGGTGGAATTACTTACAATGTAACTTACCTTAGTAAATACATGGCACCCGAATACGAAACTATGTTGATTGGTGGCGATAAAGAACCTGGTGAAGATAGTTCCACTTTTATTCCGGAACAATTAGGATTAAAACCAATTTTAATTCCTGAAATGAAACGTGCAATTAGCTGGGCAGATGATAAGGCCGCATACAAACGTATTAAACAAATAATAAAAGATTTTAAACCCGATATTGTTCACACACATGCTTCAAAAGCTGGCGCTGTTGGACGATTAGCTGCTTTTAATCAAAAGGTTCCTGTGGTGGTTCATACATTTCACGGACACGTTTTTCACTCATATTTTGGCGCTGCTAAAACGCAATTATATAAAAGTGTTGAACGTTACTTAGCAAAAAAATCAACAGCAATTATTGCTATTAGCGACAAACAAAAACACGAGCTTACCAAGATTTATAAAATTGCTCCGCCCGAAAAAACACATGTAATAAATTTAGGTTTCGATTTAAATAAATTTAAAGAAGGCAAGGAAGAAAAACGTACTGATTTTAGGAAGCATTATTTGTTGGATGATGATGAAATTGCACTTGTTATTATTGGTCGTTTAGCACCTATTAAAAACCATGAATTGTTTTTAAACTGTTATAAAAACGTTGCTGAAAAAAGCAATAAAAAATTACGTGCGTTTATTGTTGGTGATGGAGAAACACACCAACGTTTAGAAGAATATTGTCGCACTCTAAATTTAGATTATACTAATTTTACTGCAGATAAACGAAAAGCTCCTATTACCTTCACATCTTGGATTACGAATGTTGATTGGCTTTTGGAAGGTTGCGATGTTGTTTGTTTGACTTCATTTAATGAAGGAACCCCAGTTAGTTTAATTGAAGCGCAAGCAGCGGGTAAACCTGTAATTACTACAAATGTTGGAGGTGTAAGAGATGTAGTAAGTGATAAAACAGGCTTTTTAGTTGAAAATAAAGACGAGACAGCATTTACTGAAAAACTATTATTATTGATTGAAGATGCGGATCTAAGAAACCTTATGAGTGCTAACGGATGGGAAATTGTAGGTAAACAATTTCATTACAACCGCTTAGTAGATGACATGAAAAAGCTATATACCAAACTATTGAACAAGTAGTGTATTAATTACTATTTTTGTAGTGTAAAGAAAAAAACCATGTCAATTAAAGTTGAAAATATTACCAAAATTTACGGCGAACAAAAAGCATTGAACGATGTAAGTTTTGAAGTAGGTGCAGGAGAAATTGTTGGTTTCCTTGGTCCAAACGGAGCAGGTAAATCAACCATGATGAAAATTCTTACTTGCTTTATTCCGCAAACATCAGGAAAGGCAAGTGTTTGCGGCTTTGATGTTGAAACTCAATCCTTATTGGTTCGTAAGCAAGTGGGTTATTTACCCGAGCACAATCCTTTGTATTTAGATATGTATGTAAAGGAATATTTAGAATTTATTGGTGGCTTACATAAAGTAGATGACATTCGTGCGCGTGTAAAGCACATGGTAGAACTTACCGGTTTACAAATAGAACAAAACAAAAAAATCGGGGCATTATCAAAAGGTTACCGCCAACGTGTGGGCCTTGCACAAGCAATGATACATGATCCTAAAGTGTTAATATTAGATGAACCTACAACAGGATTAGACCCTAACCAATTAGAAGAAATTAGAGGTTTAATTAAAAATATTGGCAAAGAAAAAACAGTAATGCTTAGCACACACATTATGCAAGAAGTAGAAGCAGTTTGTGATAAAGTAATTATTATTAATCACGGAGAAATTGTTGCTAACGACACTACAAACAAACTTAAACAAGTTGAGCAACAAGCGGTAATAGTTGAGTTTGATGGAGAGGCGAGTCGTACAGCCATTAAAAGCATTGCCGGAGTTAAAGAAGCAAAAAGCACCGAAGGCAAAACTTGGATTGTAATGGGCGCAACAGATGTTGATTTGCGTAAATCACTTTTTGATTACGCGGTTAAAAATAATCTAAGTATTCTTTCACTTCAAAAAGCAGAAAACAAGTTAGAAGACATCTTTAAATCCTTAACAAAAGGGGAATAATTAATTCAAGCTTTTCTCTTATATTCGTATTCACATTTTTTAATTTATGAAGATAATAATTCCAATGGCAGGTATGGGTAAACGTATGCGCCCTCACACATTAACAGTTCCAAAACCCTTAATACCAGTTGGTGGTAAACCAATTGTACAACGTTTAGTTGAAGATATTACCAAAGTTTGTGGCGAAAAAGTTGATGAAATCGCATTTATTATTGGGCCAACTTTTGGCAAAGAAGTAGAAGCTAATCTTATTGATATTGCAAAACAAGAAGGTGCAAAAGGAACTATCTATTATCAAGAAGAAGCATTAGGCACCGCTCATGCAATTATGTGTGCAGAGAAATCAATAATTGGTAAAACTGTAGTTGCTTTTGCAGATACATTGTTTAAAGCAGATTTTACAATGGACACCAATCAAGAAGGTGTTATTTGGGTGCAACAAATAGAAGACCCTCGTCAATTTGGCGTTGTTAAATTAAACGGAGCAGGTGAAATAACCGACTTCGTTGAGAAGCCAGTTGAGTTTGTGAGTGATTTAGCAATTATTGGCATTTACTACTTTAAGGATGGCGACTACCTGAAAAGCGAGTTAAAATACCTACTTGACAATGATATTAAAGAAAAAGGCGAGTTTCAATTAACTAACGCCTTAGAAAACATGAAACAAAAAGGAACTAAATTCGTTCCAGGTAAAGTTACTGAATGGTTAGATTGCGGAAACAAAGACGCTACGGTGTACACTAACCAACGTGTTTTAGAGTTTGACAAAGGCAAAAAAGAATTAAGAGGTAACAATGTAACACTTGAAAATTCGATAGTTATAGAGCCTTGTTACTTGGGCGAAAATGTAAAAATTGTTAACTCAATCGTTGGTCCGCATGTAACCTTAGGAAAGGGTACAATTGTTGAAAACTCTGTTATCAGAAACTCAATTGTACAAACAAATGCTAAGCTGATTTCGGCTAATATTGTTAATTCAATGGTAGGAAATTATGCAGAGGTTAAAGGTAAATCTTTAGACCTTAGCGTTGGCGACTACAATATATACGCTTAATTGCAAAGGCATTTGTTGCCTAGCAAGGCAACAACATGAATAAAAACAACACATATACTATCAGCATAGCAGTAATACTGTTATGCTGTTTTTTTTCTTGTAAACCCAAGCAAGCTTCAACTACTTCAGCAACTAAAAACACTGGCTCTAACGAAGACAAAGTTCGGTTTCAAAGTACATTTTACAATGCATGTAAAGAAAAAATGCTGGGCAACTCCGAGTTAGCCTTAAACCAATTTCGTGAATGTTTGAAGTACGACCCAACAAGTGCAGTTGTAAAATATGAAATGGCAAACATTTATCGTTTCACAGGTTTTAATGATGAAGCATTAAAGTTTGCTAAAGAGGCTGCAACAGGTGATCCAAAAAATGAATGGTTTCAATTACTTTATATTGATTGCTTGCATAACAAAAGACAATATACTGATGCACTTGCCGCCTATGAAAAACTAATTAAAACTTCACCCAATAAACCCGAGTATTATGAAGGCATGGCTCAAGAGGCATTATTTGCTGGCAAGCCAGATAAAGCTGTGAAAGCTTATGATGATTTAGAAATAAAGTTTGGACGTGATGAAGAAATTGCATTAAGAAAAATTACCATTTTAAAACAGCAACGCAAGTATGATGAGGCAGAAAAAAACCTTAAAGCACTTATAAAAGAATTTCCTGGCCAGCCACAATACTACACTTACCTAGCAGAAATCTATCAGGAAACAGGACAACCAGAAAAAGCATACACCACTTACCAAGATGTTTTAAAAACAGACCCTAACAATCCTTACATTCATTTGGCTCTTGCTGATTATTATCGAATTCATAAAAAGGATTCATTATTCTTTACAGAAGTAAGAATTGCCTTTGAGAGTGAAGATTTAGACATCGATAATAAAATTAAGATTATGGTGTCTTATTATGATATGACAGAAATTTTTCCAAACTATAAACCAAAAGCATATGAATTACTTGATGTCTTATTAAAAGTTCATCCTAAAGATCCAAAAGCATGGAGTGTAAATGGTGACTTTTTATACAGAGACAAAAAATTACCTGAAGCAAAAGCATCCTTTGAAAAAGTATTGGAATATGATAAAAGTAGGTATGCCATTTGGAGTCAGCTAATGTTGTGTGAAACCGACATGAACGATTTTAGTTCCTTAGAGAAACATAGTGCTGAAGCAATTGACTTTTTTCCAAATATGCCAAGCCCATATTTTTTCAATGGTTTAGCAAACTTGAAATTGAAAGATTACAAAAAAGCAATTCAATCTTTTGTTGATGGTCAAGAATTTGTTTACGAAAACGTTCCTTTGCAATTACAGTTTTTAACCTACCTCGCCGAAACTTATAATGCAGATAAACAATACGAAAAATCGGACAAAGCATTTGATGATGCTTTAGCTATTGACCCAAATGACCCAATGGTGATGAATAATTACGCATACTATTTATCCATCAGAAAAGAAAAATTAGACAAAGCAGCCAAACTTTCTGCTCGCACAATTGAGTTACAAACAGGCAGTGTTTCGTATATGGACACATATGCTTGGATACTTTACCAACAAGGAAAATATGTCGATGCAAAAACTTGGTTGGATAAGGCTTTATCAAAAGGTGGTGATAACCGCGCAGCTATTTTGGAACATTACGGTGATGTGCTTTTTAAATTAAACGATGAAAAGGGCGCTTATGAATATTGGAAAAAAGCAAAAGAAAAGGGAGGCAATTCGGATACGCTAAATAAAAAAATACGGGAAGGAAAATTATATGAATAGGCTTTTATCAAATAAAATATTCATACTACTTATTTGCACAAGTACTTTTGCGTTTTCATGTAAAAGCAAAAGAAAAACAAAAGCTGCTGAAGCTCCCGTAGTTACTGCTGTTGATAGCACTATATCAGATAAATGTAAGCTTGATTTTAAAACTGGGAAAGTATTAGCTAAGCACATGAAAGAAAAAGAATTGGACTTTACCTATGCATCTGCTAAATTTAATTGCGAACTTACTTTAGATAATGAAGACCATTCTTTTAATGTAAGTGTGCGATGCAGAAAGGACAGTGTAATTTGGATGTCGATTTCGAAATTAGGAATTGATGCTGCGCGCGCATTGATTACAAAAGATTCGGTTAAGATTACTTTAGGTTTAACAGAAAAAAAATATTTTGTTGGAGATTTTTCATACATTAACCAGCTATTGCAGGCCAATCTAGATTATGATATGATTCAAGCCTTATTGTTTGGGAATAGTGCTGCTTTTTATGATGAAGACGAAAAATTAAAACCCGGCAAAGACAAAGTTAACTGCAATTATTTTTTAAGTACTGTAAAAAAGAAAACGGCTAAAAAAATAAACCAAGGTGCTATACAAGCGGATGAAAATTACCAAACCATGTGGTTGAATCCTGATTCGTATAAAATAGTAATGCTAGAGTTTGAAGATGTAAAAACCAACCGTAAGTTCAATGCTTGTTACGAAGATTTTAAACCTTTAGATAGTTTTTTAGCTCCTTTTAAACTCACCTATAGTATTACTGCTGAGAAAATAATTAAAGCGGAAATACGTTATTCAAGAATAATACTAAACGAGGTTCAAACATTTCCATTTAAAATTCCGGCTAGCTATGAGCCAATACAGATTAATAAAAAATAAACTTGCGCGCCTATTGGTGTTTGGATTTATTTTCATAAGTCCTGTAATGCTATTAGCGCAAGGCGGAAAGCAAAACAAAAAGGAATTAGAAAATAAAAAATCGAAATTAAAGGCGGAAATCAACACTATCAACGAGTTATTGCACGAAACAAAAACAAGCAAAAAACTTTCGATGAATCAAGTGGCAATGCTTAACACTAAATTAAAAGTTCGTGAAGAATTAATTTCAACCATAAATTCAGAAATTCGTTTGATTAATAATCAAATTAATAGTAATCAAAAAGAAGTAAACGATTTAAATGCGAATCTAACAAAATTAAAAAAAGAATATGCTCGGATGATTTATTATGGATACCGAAATAAGGATTCATACAACAAACTTATGTTTATTTTTGCTGCAGGCGATTTCAATCAAGCGTTTCAACGATTAAAATACATACAGCAATACAACGAATATCGCAAAAAACAAGCGGAAGCTATTGCTAAAACTCAAACTCAAATTAGCGAAAAAATTGTTGAACTCGAAAACAAGAAAAAAGAGAAAAGCCAATTACTTACAGGAGAGGAACAAGAAAAATTAAATTTAGCAAAAGAAAAAACTGAGCAGGAAGGAGTTTTGGTTCAATTACAAGACAAAGAAAAACAATTAAAAGATCAATTAGAACAAAAGAAAAGAGATAGCGAGGCATTAAATACAGCTATTAAAAAATTAATTCAAGAAGAAATTAAAAGACAGCAAGAGCTAGCAATAGTAGATGCCAAGAAGAAAGAGGAAGCGAGAAAGAAAAAAAATGAACTAGCTAATAAAACGAAAGAGCAAAAAAATAAGAACAAGAATAATACAAACCCTAAAACTAACGAAGTTAAAGATGATCCAAAAAGCACAGAAAACAAACCAGTCGCACTAGAGCTTACGAAAGAAGCCGAAGTGCTATCTGCCGACTTTGCTTCCAATAAAGGCAAATTACCTTGGCCAGTAACTAAAGGAGTTATTACCGATGGTTTTGGTCCGCACGAGCATCCAAGCATTAAGGGATTTATAGTTGATAACAAAGGTGTTGATATTTCCACTACAAAAGGCGCGTCATGCCGCGCATTATTTGTCGGGGAAGTAACAGGTGTTGTAAATGTGCCAGGCTCAGGAAGAGTTGTTATTATTCGACATGGTGAATACTTAAGTGTTTACACCAATCTTGAAGAAGTAAGTGTTAAAACAGGTGATAAAATTGCAAGTAAACAAACAATAGGTTCGGTATCTTTTAATGATGATGAAGATAAAACCATGATGAACCTTCAAATCTGGAAAGGCCAAAAAATATTGAATCCTTCAGATTGGTTGTACAGATAATTACGAATCTTCTTACGAATATACGAATGGGTACTAATTAGTACGAATTGATTGTATTAGTAACGTATTCGTTCGTACAAAATTCGTAATCCTATTCAACCTTATTCCTGAGTATAAACCTTCTTAACTCTAGTAGATATTGAAGTAAGCACTTCATAAGAGATAGTGCCAATAGCGGCAGCCATTTCTTTTATTTTATTGGTGTCGTCAAAAATAATTACTTCTTCGCCTTCAAAAGCATCTATATCAGTAACATCAACCATGCACATATCCATGCATACCGAGCCTATAACTTTTGCAGGTTTATCTTGTATCCACACACAGCCGTTACCATTGCTTAGTTTTCGATTAAAGCCATCAGCATAGCCAATTGGAATAACAGCTACTTTTGTTTCTTTGGTAATTGCCCCGCTGCGATTGTAACTAACTGTTTCGCCAGGATAAATTGTTTTTATTTGAGAGATGGATGTTTTTAGTGTGCAAACAGGAAGTAATTTCTTTTCTTCTGATTCTTCTACGCCTATGCCATACATTCCAATTCCCAAACGCACCATATCAAAATGTGCTTGCTTAAAACGTGATATAGCACCAGAGTTGCAAATATGTTTAATGAATTTGTATCCTAGCTCTTTTTCAATTTTATCGCATGAGGATTTAAATAAATCTATTTGTGCTTGCGTGAACGAATCAAATTGAGGATTATCACTTGCAGATAAATGAGAGAAAACAGAGGCAACTTTTAAATAAGGTAAGGACTTTATTTCTGTGAGCATCGAATTTAACTCATTAGGTAAAAAACCTAGACGATGCATGCCAGTATCAATCTTTAGATGTATGCGAATTTCTTTTGTTCCAAATTCTGCGGCTGCTTTAGCAAATTGTTTCAGTACATTAAAAGAATAAATCTCTGGCTCCAATTGGTAAACCAACATGCTATCAAAGCTTTCTTTCTCTGGACTCATCACCATAATTGGCAATGATATTCCTGCTTTGCGTAATTCAACGCCTTCATCAGCATAAGCAACAGCCAAATAATTTACACGATGATATTGCAATAAAGAAGCAATTTCAAAACTGCCACTACCATATGATTGCGCCTTAACCATTGCCATAATTTTGGTTCCCTCATTTAGCAAACCACGGTAATGGTTTACGTTGGAAATTAAATTATTTAGGTTAATCACTAATTGTGTATCGTGGCTTTTATTTTGTAATAAAGAGTTAATCTTCTCAAACTCAAAACTACGTGCTGCTTTTAATAATATCGACTCATTATAAAAATCTAAATTTCTAAAACCAGAAATAAAAGCTTGTGTGTTTTTAAAAAACACTTTTTCAATGTTATTAAACGATTCTGCTTGTGAACTTATTTCTTCTCCGACTCCAATAACGCGCTGAACGCCTTTACTTGAAAGCATGTGAGCAACTTCCTTGTACAATTGCTCTGTTTGTTTTCCACTTTGTAAAATATCAGAAAGGATAATTGTTTTTTTGCTATTGCGGTGTTGCTGATTTAAATAATCAATCGCAATTGATAATGAACCTAGGTCAGAATTATAACTATCGTTAATAATGGTACAATTATTAATTCCTTGTTTCAATTCTAAACGCATTTCAACCGATTGCAAAAAGAGGAATTTGTTACGATGTAACTCATCGTTTTTTTCAAGTGCAATTAAGGTAAGCCAACAGGTGATCGCATTTTCAATGGATGCGCTATCCTTAAAAGGAATGGTGATGCGTTGTCTTTCATTGTTAACTAAGCCTTCAATAATCGTTTCCGACTTTGTTTGTTCAGTTTTAGTAATTAATAAAGTAGAATTATTTCTTCTCGACCAAGTGTACCGTTTTACAATTGGTGTAATCGTGTTTTTGATAATATTATCTGCAATAGGATGATCATTGCAATACAAAATTTTCTTAGCGTTTTGGAAAAGACTTATCTTCTCATAAATCTTTTGTTCGTTGCCAGTAAAATTCTCATCATGTGCTTGACCAATATTGGTAAGTATAGCAATGTCAGGATTTATGATTGCACGAATTTTTTCCATTTCTCCTGGCTGAGAAATACCTGCTTCAAAAATGCCTAGGCTATGTTTATCCGTTAATTGCCATACACTCAAAGGAACCCCTACTTGTGAGTTATAACTCTTAGGATTTTTGCAAACAGAAAATGAATCGCCCAACAAAAATGAAAGCCACTCTTTCACGATGGTTTTACCATTA